>NZ_CDWWXA010000079.1:0-22274 GCF_977971845.1 Frankia sp. CeCAU1
AAACAAGGGGGCTATGACCGCCGGGGCCACCGGCGAGACTGTGGATGGCATGAGCCTCGGTAAGATCGAGACCATTATCGATGGCGCTCCGGGCGGAGCGTTACCGATGGACCCCAGTTCGGCGCACCTACATCGAGAAGAAGAACTCGGTCCGGTGCTACCCGACCTGTTATGCCGGGTAGCACCGGCTACCCGGTGGAGCGGGCGACGGGAATCGAACCCGCGTTGCAAGCTTGGGAAGCTCGTGTTCTGCCTCTGAACTACGCCCGCGTAGCGCATTCGCATCGTACCGGACGGACCAGGTCGGGTGGGGCCCCGGGCCGTCCGGCGTGTCCGGAGTCAGCCGTCGATGCTGTTGACGGAACCGCTAGGGCCGGTAGGACCGATACGGCCGCCGGTCCCGGGCAGGCGCAGGAAGCGCAGCGACTCCCGGCCCGGGGGCTGCTTCGGCCGTTCCAGGACGGGCGTCGGCGGGACCTCCATGCTGACCGGCTGGCCAGGAACCACCCGGACGGTCTTGCCGTGGTGCAGCAACGTCATCGCCGGCCCCACGGGGACGGTGTAGACAGCCGTCGAGTCGGAGACCTCCACCCGCAGGTGCCGCCCACGGACACAGAGCCCGAAGGCCAGCCTGCTCAGTCCCTCGGGCAACCGCGGCGCGAACGAGATCACCTCACCGCCGTCACGCAGCCCACCGAAGCCCTCGACGAGGGCGATCCAGCTTCCCGCGAGGGAGGCCATGTGCAGCCCATCTCCGGTGTTGTGCTCGATGTCATGCAGATCCATCAGGGCGGCTTCGCGCAGATAGTCATAGGCGAGCGACAGGTGCCCACACTCAGCGGCCAGCACCGCCTGGGAGCATGCCGACAGTGACGAGTCCCGAACCGTCAGAGCTTCGTAGTAGGCGAAGTTGCGGATCTTCTCGTCCATCGTGAAGGCGTCACCCCGGCGCTGCATCGCCAGGACCAGGTCCGCCTGCTTGACGACCTGCTTGCGGTAGAGGTCGAAGTACGGGAAGTGCAGCAGCAGAGGGTACTGCTCGGGCGCGGTGTTCGCGAAGTCCCAGACCTGGTGTTCGGTGAATCCCTCGGACTGCGGATGGACGCCGAGATGGGGGTCGTAGGGGATGAACATGTTCTCGGCCGCGTCCCGCCAGGACGCCGTGACCTCGGCGTCCACGCCCAGCTCGGCGGCCCGGTCGGGATGGCGGCGGGCGGCGTCCGCCGCGGCCACAAGGTTCCGCTGCGCCATCAGGTTCGTGTAGACGTTGTTGTCGGCGATGGCCGAGTACTCGTCCGGGCCCGTGACACCGTCGATCCGGAAGCGGCCGTCGAGGTCGTGATGTCCCAGCGACCGCCACAGCCGGGCGGTCTCGATCAGGATCTCCAGCCCCACCGTGCGCTCGAACCGCTCGTCCCCGGTGATGGTGACGTAGCGGGCGACCGCGTCGGCGATGTCGGCGTTGACGTGGAAGGCGGCCGTCCCGGCTGGCCAGTATCCGGAGCACTCCTCTCCGTGGATGGTACGCCAGGGGAAGACGGCGCCCTTCAGATTGAGCAGATCGGCTCGTTCCCTGGCCAGCGGCAGAGTCGCGTACCGCCAGCGCAGCGCGTCGGCGGCCGCGTCGGGCGCGGTGTACGTCAGGACGGGGAGCACGTACGACTCGGAGTCCCAGAAGGCGTGCCCGTCGTAGCCGGGGCCGGTCAGGCCCTTGGCCGGGATCGCCCGCCGCTCGGCCCGCGATCCCGCCTGCAGGACGTGGAACAGCGCGAAGCGAACGGCCTGCTGCACCTCCGGGTCGCCGTCGACCTCGACGTCGGCCCGCTTCCAGAAGGCATCCAGGTACTGCCGCTGCTCGGCGGCGAGACCGGGCCACCCGGTCTGCCGCGCTGCGACCAGCGCCGCGGCCGCTTGGTCTCTGAGGGCCGGCAGGGACCGTTGCTCCGACCAGCCGTAGGCGATGAACTTGACCATCCGCAGCTTCTCGCCCGGGGCGAGTACCGCCGTGGCCGTCACCCGGCAGGCGTCCGGCTCGCTCTCCGAGGAGACACCCAGCGAGTCCGGCCCGGCGAACTCGTGGTCCATGGCCGCGGCGACACGGATCTCGCTGCGGTGGGTGATGTGGACGAGCTCAACCATCGTGCCGCTCGCCCGATGGCGCTCGGATCGCAGCGGCGACTCCAGCGCGGACGCGGCCCGCGGGTCACCGTGCCAGGCCGGCAGCTGCTCGTTGGCCACCAGCTCCGACTGGATGACGACCCGCGCCGGGTCGCCCACCGGCTCGATCTCGTAGTACACGGCCGCGATGGAACGCTGCGAGAACGACACCAGCCGCTCGGAGTGCACCCGGATGGTCTGCCCCGCCGGCGAGACCCATTCCACGTCCCGCCGGAGCACGCCCTCCCGGAAGTCGATCGCCCGCTGATGCGACCGCAGATCGCCATAGCGGATGTCAAACGGCTCGTCGTCGACAAGTAGACGGATCACCTTGCCGTTGGTGACGTTGATGACCGTCTGGCCGGACTCGGGATATCCGTAGCCGGCCTCGGCATAGGGCAGGGGCCGCAGCTCGTGGACCGAGTTCAGGTAGGTGCCCGGCAGGCCGTGCGGATCGCCCTCGTCGAGGTTTCCCCGGAGCCCGATATGGCCGTTGGACAGGGCGAACAATGACTCGGACCGGCCCAGATCGGAGATGTCGAGACCGGACTCCTGGATGGACCACGGCTCGATCAGATAGGACGCTTTGTCGATCATGTGGGGCCGGGCCCGGAGCCGTGGCCGAGCAGGTCCGCCAGGTCGTTCACCACGATGTCGGCCCCGTGGGCGCGCAACGCGGCGGCGTGCCCCACCCGGTCGATCCCCACGACCCGGCCGAACCCGCCGGCCCGCCCCGCCTCGACGCCGGCCAGGGCGTCCTCGAACACCGCCGCCCGCCGCGGCGGCACCCCGAGCAGCCGGGCGCCGGCGAGGAAGGTGTCGGGCGCGGGCTTTCCGGCGAGGTGGTCACGGGCGGCGACGAGGCCGTCCACCGCTCCGTCAACGAGGGCGTCAAGCCCAGTCGCCTTCAACACCTCGGCGCAGTTGGCGCTGGAGGAGACGACCACGCGGGGGATCCCCCGCGTGGCCAGTTCCCGCAGATACGTCACCGAGCCGGGATAGATGTCCACGCTGTCCCTCCGAATCCGTTCCAGCAGGAGGAAGTTCTTCCGGTTGGACAGCCCATGCACGGTGAGCGCGGACGGCGGGTCGTCCGGTGTTCCGTCGGGAAGCCTGATGTGACGGGCGTCGAGAAAGGCTCGCACACCGTCGGTCCTGGGCCGGCCGTCAACGTACTCGGCATAGTCATGCTCGAGGTCGAAGGGGACGAACGGCTCTCCCGACCGCTTGGCCCAGTTCTCCAGGAAATCGTCGAACATCTCTTTCCACGCGGCCGCGTGGATCGTCGCGGTGTTCGTCAGCACGCCATCCAGGTCGAACAGACATGCCTCGATGTGATCGGGTAGCCCGAGCATCCGTCCCGCCTGTCCCTTCCGCCCCGGCCTTCCCCGGGGGCACCCGTCCGACCGGGTATTCATCGACCGGCCACGTGCCTCCTACCCGGGTCACGCTCCGTCTCACTCTTCCACGCGGCCCCATCCTCCTCCGGGTGGACGGTGAAGATCGACCGCTCATGCTCTAACGTCCGGGACGTGCTGTTGTCCGACCGGGACATCCGGACCGAGATCGCCACGGGCCGGATCCGTCTCGACCCCCACGACCCTGGCCTCATCCAGCCGTCCAGCATCGATCTACGGCTGGACCGCTGGTTCCGGGTCTTCGCCAACCACCGGTACAGCCACATTGATCCCTCTCTTGAGCAGGAGGATCTCACCGAGCTCATCGCCCCGGAGGGCGACGAGCCGTTCGTCCTGCATCCGGGCGAGTTCGTCCTCGGCTCGACGCTGGAGATCGTCACCCTGCCCGACGATCTCGCCGGCCGGCTGGAAGGGAAGTCGAGTCTCGGCCGGCTCGGGCTGCTCACGCACTCGACGGCGGGCTTCATCGACCCCGGCTTCTCCGGGCACGTCACGCTGGAACTGTCGAACGTGGCGACGCTGCCGATCAAACTCTGGCCCGGCATGAAGATCGGCCAGCTCTGCCTGTTCCGGCTGTCCTCGCCGGCCGAGCACTCGTACGGCTCGACCATCTACGGTTCGCGCTACCAGGGTCAGCGCGGCCCGACCCCGTCGAGGGCCTACCGAGACTTCACCCGCGCACCGGTCCCGAACGGGGAGATCCCCCCAGGCTGACTTCCTTGTCTTTCAGCTTCCTTGCCTTTCCAGAGGATTTTATGTCCGATTTATCCCTCTGGAAAGGCAAGAGCGCAATTTAGCCGACAGGCTCGGCGGACTCCTCGGTCGGAGCCGCTGGCGCCGACGGCGCCAGCGAACGGGCCAGGAGCTGGGAGACGTCGAGTACCTCGACACCGTCCTTCGCCTCGCCGCTCAGCTTCTTCTCGGTGACGGCATCGGTGAGCATCACGATGCAGAACGGGCAGGCGGTGGACACGACGTCCGGGTCGAGGCCGAGGGCCTCCTCCGTCCGGTCCACATTGACCCGCTTACCGATCTTCTCCTCCATCCACATCCGCGCGCCGCCGGCACCGCAGCAGAAGCCACGGTCCTTGCAGCGGTGCATCTCCTGGCCCCGGATGCCCGGAATCGCCGCCAGGATCTCCCGCGGCGGGGTGTAGACCTTGTTGTGCCGCCCGAGGAAGCAGGGGTCGTGGTAGGTGACCGACGACTCCACCCGGGTCACCGGCACCAGCTTGCGCTCCTCGACCAGTTTGCCGAGCAGCTGGGTGTGGTGGACGACCTCGTACTGACCGCCGAGGGCCGAGTATTCCCGGGCGAGGCTGTTGAAGCAGTGCGGGCAGGTGGCAACGATCTTCTTGACGCCCGTGGCGTTCAGCAGCTCGATGTTCGCCTTGGCCATCTCCTGGTACAGGTACTCGTTGCCGAGCCGGCGCGCCGGGTCCCCGGTGCAGGACTCGTTCGTACCGAGGATCGCGAACTCGACCCCGGCAGTGTGCAGGAGCTCCGCGAAGGCCCGCGCGACCTTTTTGGCGCGGTCCTCGATCGCCCCGGCGCAGCCGACCCAGTACAGGTACTCGACGTCGTCGGGGATCTGCTCACCGTCGCCGAGGACACGCACCTCGAAGGGCAGGCCCTCGGTCCACTCGGTGCGGGTCCGCGGCGAGACGCCCCACGGGTTGCCGTTGTTCTCAAGGTTGCGCAGCATGACGCCGGCCTCGGACGGGAACGCCGACTCGATCATCACCTGGTAGCGACGCATGTCGACGATGTGGTCGACATGCTCGATGTCCACCGGACACTGTTCGACGCACGCGCCGCAGTTGGTGCACGACCACAGGACGTCGGGATCGATGACCCCGCCCTCCTCCTCGGTGCCGACCAGCGGCCGGTCGACCTGCGGCTGACCGGGCTGCGGCACCCGGCCGAAGCCGGACTCGGGCACGTGGTGCACGGTGTGGGAGTCGGAGGCGTCCTCGGCGATCCCGGTGACCGCCTTCGGCGCCTCCTCACCCTCCGCCGCGCCTTCGGTGGACAGCAGGTAGGGCGCCTTGGCGAAGAGGTGGTCACGCAGATCCATGATCAACAACTTCGGCGACAGCGGCTTGCCCGTGTTCCACGCCGGGCACTGGCTCTGGCACCGCCCGCACTCGGTGCAGGTGGCGAAGTCGAGCATGGCCTTCCAGGAGAAGTCCTCGACCTTGCCGACGCCGACGACCGGCTCGTCCTCCTCCATCAGCTTCTCGATGTCGGGGGTGGTGGCCAGCGGGCCGAGGGCCACCGGCTGGCGCTTGAGCACGACGTTGATCGGGGCCAGGCCGATGTGCAGGTGCTTCGAGTAGACCACCAGCACCGAGAAGCCCATGATCACCGCGATGTTGAGCAGCAGGAAGGCCGTCTCGATGCCCTCGTTCACATCGTGGGAGAGACCGGAGAAGATGCGGCTCACAGCGTAGGACGCGAAGGCCCACTTCGTCTGGCCCTGCGGGAGGTTGCCGGTGTTGTACTGGGCACCACGGTAGAGCAGCAGCGTCACGATAACGGCGGTGATCAGGCCGAGGATGACCCAGGCCGGCCCGGTGTGCGAGCCGTAGAATCGCGACTTGCGCTCCAGCCGCGCCGGGGCGTTCTTCAACCGGATGATCGTGAAGGCGACCAGGCCGGCGAGGACCGCCACGGCGAAGAAGTCCTCGAGGAAGCCGATGGCCGCCCAGTGCCCGAATCCCGGGATGTGGAAGTCGTCGTCGAACAGGCCGCCGTAGGCCTCGATGACGGTCAGCAGCAGGATCGTGAAGCCCCAGAAGGTGAAGAAGTGGGCCGCCCCGGGCACCGACCACTTCAGCAGCTTGCGCTGCCCCCCGACCTCGCTGATCTCCGTCCAGACGCGGGTCGGCAGGTCGTCGAGCCGGCCCTCGGCCGGCTGGCCGGACCCGATCAGCCGGAACAGCCAGAAAACCCGACGCCCGGCAACCGCGAGAGCAATCAGCGTGATCGCTCCACCGATCGCAATTCTCACAGCATCCTCCATCTGGCACCCACTATCGCGGGCGAGCCTGCTCGTACCGACCAGCAACGTATGGGACGAGTGGCTCACGCCACCCGGACAAGTGGCCCGCGCCACCGTATGGGCGGGTCCGGTCCCAACCTCCCGGCCAACCCGTCTGTCTGGGTCCCCACCCCGGACGTAGGGGCACTATGAGGCCGACAGCGAACCCGCTCACCGTCGACCCTGCCACGACGTGGTCCGAGCGGCCCGATATAGGGGGTCCGAAGGCCCGATCGTCCGCGCGAGGTGCACGGGACTGCTACGTTCAGCGGCAGACGCCCAACCGACACGCAACGCCTCGCACCGTCACGACTACCACGGCGCCCCGGATCCCGCCATCCCGGAACGTCGCTCCCCCGCCGGGAGCCTTCCGGGCCGACGAGGTCAACCCTTGTGCCGACAGGTGCTTCGACGCACCATAAGGACAGCCTTCGCCCACGGTGACCGGGCGATCGTGTGTCCCGCGGTGCTCGCCACCTTCACGTTGTGCCTGGGCCCGGTGCCAGCGCTGCCGCGACGACGCCCGGCGTGCTCCGGCGGACGGGCCCTACCGACGTTGACGACCCTGCGAACGACGACCCTGCGAACATGGTGGGCACGATGGCGACGATCACCCGGCCGACGATGACCCGAGTCGGCCGCCCTGGACACTCCCTGCAGACGGAGTACCTCCGGGCCAGGGAAAACCAGGCACTCGTGCGGCGGGACAAGCTGAGCCGCGAGGTACCCCGCACCGCGGTGCGCTCGGCCCTGGTAGGACTCGCCCTCGCCCTCGTCATCGGCTTCGGCCTGGGGCTGCCCACGGTCGCGGTCGTCGTGTTCCTGCTGGTCTTCATCGCCTGGCCGGCCGGGATCGTGATCGCCTCGTTCGGGACCGCCCCCGACGTCGAGTCGCTGCGCGAGGGGGCCGAGGCAGAGCGCAGGACCGCGCGCGCCATCGCCCGGCTGCGCCGCCAAGGGTACGTCATCCTGCACGACCGGGCCGTCCCCTACTCCGAGGCGACCATCGGTCACCTCCTGGTCGGGCCCGGCGGGGTGATGGTGCTCAGCAGCGACAACAACAAGGGCACCGTGCGGTACAAGAAGGGTGGGGCGACCTGTGACGGAGAGTCACTCAAACCCCCGATCGACCGCACCGCCTGGTTGGGTGACGAGGTCCGCAACCAGATCCGCGCGGCACTGCCGATGCTTAAGATCCCGATAAGTCCGATCCTGGTGATGGTCGAGGCCAACGTCCTGTGGAGCGACGGCGCCCTCGACGGAGTGACGATCATCAGCATCAAGGACGTCGTCAACTACATCCGGCGCAGGCCCGGCCGGCTCAACCCCGGTGAGGTCCAGCAGATCGTCGCCGCCACGGAGCGGCTGTTTCCGGCCTACTCGGCCAACCGCCTCGCCGAACAGATCACCGTCGGTCGGGACCAGTGGCTGACCCTGATGGATGCGCTGCGCACGATCCGTGAGCGCGACGGGGACGCTTCCGAGATGCTCGACCGGCTCGCCCAGATCGAGTCCGACCTGGGCCGGCAGGCCGACCTCATCAACCGGACCGGAATGCCACTCGCGGTTCCCGGCCGAGCGGGCGCCGGCGAGGCCACGAGCGGCGAGGCGGACGGTCCGTCGGCTGCCGGCATGGGGCCGGTTCCCCGGCTCGGATCACGCGCGGGCGGACGGCCGCGCCCGGGGGCCCGCCGCGGGCGCATCCTGGCCGCCGTCCGACCGCCCCGGGAGACGACGGACCCCGACGCCGGCCAGGCCCCCGGCGACGGTGCCGCGGGTGGCGACGGTGCCGCGGGTGGCTCGGCCCCGCAGCCACCCGCCGGAAGCTGACGCTCTCCCGTTCCACCTCCCATTCCACGCCCTGCCGGCTCCTCCCGCAGGCTCCCCTTCCGGTCCCGCCCGGCGACGCTGGCGGGAATTTCCCGGCCGCACATAAAGTTGAGCGTGCCAGGCTCACCTCTGTCGGGTTATGATGGGAGCCGTCATCATGAGTCAGAGCGACTCAATACACCGACCTGGCTTAACGTTGGCGGAACCGAGGCTTCCCGGAGTGATCCTCAAGCCTCGGTTCACCGACAGGTTCCATCCCCACGAGGTCGGTGCGCCCGTCTGATCGGCGCCACCGACATGATCGAAAGGCACACAGACATGGCACGAGCGGTCGGTATCGACCTCGGCACCACGAACTCCGTCGTGAGCGTGCTCGAGGGCGGCGAACCCACGGTGATCGCCAACGCCGAGGGCTCCCGGACGACCCCGTCGGTCGTGGCTTTCGCGAAGAACGGCGAGGTCCTGGTCGGCGAGGTCGCCAAGCGTCAGGCGGTGACGAACGTCGAGCGCACCATCCGGTCGGTCAAACGCCACATGGGCACCGACTGGAAGATGAAGGTCGACGCGAAGGATCTCACGCCCCAGGAGATCAGCGCGTTCATCCTGCAGAAGCTGAAGCGGGACGCCGAGTCCTACCTCGGTGAGACGGTTACGGACGCGGTCATCACCGTCCCGGCGTACTTCGACGACGCCCAGCGTCAGGCCACCACCGAGGCGGGCACGATCGCCGGGCTCAACGTCCTGCGGATTGTCAACGAGCCGACCGCTGCGGCCCTCGCCTACGGGTTGGACAAGGGCGAGAAGGAGCAGACCATCCTGGTCTTCGACCTCGGTGGCGGCACCTTCGACGTCTCCCTGCTGGAGATCGGCGACGGTGTCGTCGAGGTGAAGTCCACCTCCGGTGACACCCACCTCGGTGGTGACGACTGGGATCAGCGCATCACCGACCACCTGATCAAGACCTTCAACGGCCAGCACGGGGTCGACCTCGGCAAGGACAAGATGGCCCTGCAGCGGCTGCGGGAGGCCGCCGAGAAGGCGAAGATCGAGCTTTCGCAGTCCACCCAGACCGCGATCAACCTGCCCTACATCACCGCGTCGGCCGAGGGTCCCCTGCACCTCGACGTCTCGCTGTCGCGCGCCGAGTTCCAGCGGATGACCTCCGACCTCATCGACCGCTGCAGGCACCCCTTCCAGCAGGCGGTGAAGGACGCGGGGATCAAGGTCAGCGACATTGACCACGTCGTCCTCGTCGGTGGTTCCACCCGGATGCCCGCCGTCGTCGAGCTGGTCCGCGAGCTGACCGGGGGCAAGGAACCGAACAAGGGCGTCAACCCGGACGAGGTCGTCGCCGTCGGCGCCTCGCTGCAGGCCGGCGTGCTCAAGGGCGAAGTCAAGGACGTCCTGCTCCTCGACGTCACCCCGCTCTCACTCGGCATCGAGACGAAGGGGGGGATCATGACCAAGCTCATCGAGCGCAACACCACGATCCCCACCAAGCGCTCGGAGATCTTCACCACCGCCGAGGACAGCCAGCCCTCCGTGCAGATCCAGGTCTTCCAGGGCGAGCGCGAGATGGCCGCCTACAACAAGAAGCTCGGCATGTTCGAGCTGACCGGCCTGCCGCCCGCCCCGCGGGGTATGCCCCAGATCGAGGTCACCTTCGACATCGATGCGAACGGCATCGTGCACGTGTCCGCGAAGGACCTGGGCACCGGCAAGGAGCAGTCGATGACCATCACCGGCGGCTCGGCGCTGCCGAAGGACGACATCGACCGCATGGTCCGCGACGCCGAGCAGTACGCCGAGGAGGACCGCAGGCGCCGGGAGGAGGCCGAGACCCGCAACAAGGCCGAGACGCTCGTCTACTCGACCGAGCGGTTCCTCGCCGAGAACGGCGAAAAGATCGACGCCGCGGTGAAGAGCGACGTGGAGGAGAAGCTCGGCACGCTGCGGGGCGCCGTCGCCGGCACCGACACGGCGGCGATCCGCGAGGCGGCCGACGCGCTGGCCGCGGCGAGCCAGGCGATGGGCCAGGCCATGTACGCGCAGGCCGCCCAGGAGGGCGCGGGTGCCTCTGGCGGCGCCGGAGCAGCCGACGATGACGTGGTCGACGCGGAGATCGTGGATGAGGAGGACAAGAAGTGACCTCAGGCCAGGCCGCGGACTGGTGGGGTTCGTCTCGGCCCGACGGCCGGGACGAGGCCGAAGAGCCCCCGGTGGTGGTGCGGGACCGGCGCCGGATCGATCCGGAGAGCGGCGAGGTCCGGCCGGAGGCGGCCGCGCCTCCCGGCCCGACGGCCACGGAGGTTCCACCCGCCGGAGTCCCGGTGGGTGAGGGTGACGGTGAGCTCGTGGCGTCGCTGCGCCAGCAGGTCACCGAGCGGACCGCGGACCTGCAGCGCCTGAAGGCCGAGTTCGACAACTACCGTCGGCGGGTCGAGCGAGACCGTCAGCAGATCGGCGAGCAGGCGACGGCGAAGCTGCTGGCGAGTCTGCTGTCGACCCTCGACGACATCGGCCGGGCTCGTGACCACGGCGATCTGGAAGGCCCGTTCAAGGCGATCGCGGAGGCCCTGGAGGCGGCCCTGGAGGCGACCGGGCTGGAGCGCTACGGGGCGAAGGGCGACGAGTTCGACCCGTCGGTCCACGAGGCCCTGATGCACGCCTACCGGTCGGACGTGAGCGGGCCGACCTGCGTGGACGTCTTCCGGGCGGGTTACCTGCACGCGGGCAAGGTGTTGCGGCCCGCGCAGGTGTCGGTCGCGGAACCGTCGGGCGAGGTGGACGAGATCGTCGATCAGCCGGTCGGGGCGGAGGTCGTCGCCGGGCCCGGCGAGGTGCCGGGGAGCGGCCCGGGCCAGGCAGGCGGACCGCCGGATCGGCCGACATCGGTCCCCGATGACACGGGCAGTGTGCCCGGCCCGGACAACGGCGGGCCCACTGTCAGCGCCGGCTGAAAAGGGGAGCCAGGTCCGTCCGGCCGTCCGCGAGCCGGGGTCTGACGGACCCGGCGGGCACCGCCTCGCGCGGACGACATCATGAGGGAAGGAGGGGCGCCGTGAGTGTTCGCGACATGGTCGAGAAGGACTATTACGCCGCTCTCGGCGTTCCAAAGGACGCCTCGGCGACCGACATCAAGAAGGCGTACCGCGGGCTGGCCCGTGAGCTGCACCCCGACAAGAACCCGGGGGACGCCAAGGCCGAGGCGCGCTTCAAGGAGGTCTCCGAGGCCTACGACGTTCTCTCGGACGAGGGCCGTCGACGGGAGTACGACGAGGCCCGCGCGCTGTTCGCGGCCGGCGGTCGTCCCGGCGGCGGCTTCGGCGGGCCTGGCCGAGCCGGGGGTTACGGCGGGTTCGGCGCGCCCGGCGCGGGCTACGGCAGCGGGCCGAACCTCAACCTCGACGACCTTCTCGGTGGGGCGAACGGCGGCCTCGGCGGCATCTTCGACAACCTGTTCCAGCGGTCGTCACCCGGACGCGGTCCGCGTCGGGGTGCCGACATCGAGGCCGAGGTCACGATCCCCTTCGAGAAGTCGCTGACCGGTCTGGAGGCGTCGGTCCGGCTTCCCGGGGCCGCGACCTGTACCACCTGTACCGGCAGCGGGGCGCGTCCCGGCACGACGCCGCGCACCTGCCCGACCTGCCGTGGGCTAGGTGTGGTCTCCCGCTCCCAGGGTGGCTTCGCGCTCTCCGAGCCCTGCCGCGACTGCCTGGGCAAGGGCACCCTGATCGACCATCCCTGCCCGGACTGCCGGGGCACCGGCCGGCGTGAGCGTGAGCAGCGCATCCGCATCCCACCCGGGGTGAGCGACGGACAGCGGCTGCGGGTCCGGGGGCGTGGTATACCCGGCGAACGGGGCGGACCGGCCGGCGACCTCGAGGTGACGGTGCACGTGCTGCGCCATCCGGTGTTCGAGCGGGAGGGGAACAACCTGGCGATTACTCTCCCCGTGACGATCACCGAGGCCGCGCTCGGCGCGTCGGTACGGGTGCCGACCCTGGACGGTACTCCGCTCACGATGAAGGTGCCGGCGGGGACCTCCAGCGGTCGACGCCTGCGGGCCCGCGGGCGGGGTGTCCCCACAGCCGGAGGCGGGAACGGGGACCTCATCGTCACCCTCGAGGTGACGGTACCGAAGCCGAGTGATCTCTCGCCACGGGCACGTACGGCGTTGCTGGAGTTCGCCCAGGCCCATCCCGAGGACCCACGGGCGCCGTTGATGGAACGGATGGAGGCAGGCGGATGACCGGGCGGCCGAACCGCACATCCGACCCGCCGCCCGCCCGGCGCGGGCGAGCGACGGGAGCAGGGCGAACAATGGGGGCAGGGCGAACAGGGGAACGGCAGCTCCAGCGGGGGCCGGCGACGTCCCCCACCGAGGTTCGACCGGACACCGAGGTTCGACCGGAGGGCTACTACCCCGCCGGCCCGCTGCCGGGTCCGGCCCACGACGAGGACGCACCGGTCTACGTCATCTCGATCGCCGCGCAGCTCGCCGGGATGCATCCCCAGACCCTGCGGTCCTACGACCGGCTCGGGCTGGTCACGCCTGGGCGCACGGCCGGGCGGGGGCGTCGTTACTCCGCCCGGGATGTGGCGTTGCTGCGCGAGGTGCAGCGACTGTCCCAGGAGGAAGGCGTCAACCTGGAGGGGGTCAAGCAGATCCTCCGGTTGAGCGCCCAGGTGATGGCGCTGCAGGCGCAGGTGCGTCAGCTCACCGAGGAGCTCGCCCGGTCCCGCGCCGACGCGGACCGCGCGGTGGCCGAGGCGCATGCCAGTCACCGGCGCGACCTCGTCCCGGTGGATCGCGGCGCGCTCGTGATCTGGCGGCCGCTGCCCCGCCGCTGACCGGCCGGGGCGGAGCCGGCGAACGGATGCGGGAGGTTTGTCGCGGCGCGCCCACAGGGTTGAGTGGGAACGGCTCAGGTATGCTGAGCGTTGAAAAAGCGACGGTGCACGCCATCCGACCATCTGGGATCCGCCATGAACGCTGAACGCCTCACCGCCCGGTCGCAGGAGGCACTCTCCGCAGCGATCAGTCGAGCCACCGCCGACGGGTCACCCCTTGTCGACCCCCTCCACCTGCTCAACGCCCTGCTCGAAGCATCCGACGGGGTCGGCGCGGCGCTGCTGGCGTCCGCGGGCACCTCGGTCGACACGGTGCGCTCCCGAGCCGAGGCCGCGGTGACGCGGCTGCCCCGCGCGACGGGCCTGAGCGTGTCCCCGCCGCAGCTTTCCCGCCAGCTCATCGCGGTGCTGAACAACGCCGAGCGGCAGGCCGGTCAGCTGGGTGACGAATACACTTCGGTCGAGCATCTGGTCGTGGCGCTCGCCGAGGAGGGGGGCGAGGCCGGGCGGATCCTCACCTCCGCCGGCGCCACGCCCGACGCGCTGCGCGGCGCCTTCGAGAAGGTGCGCGGCGGCGCCCGGCGGGTGACCAGCCGGGACCCGGAGGGCTCCTACCGCGCGTTGGAGAAGTACTCCATCGACCTCACCGAGCGTGCGCAGCAGGGCAAGCTGGACCCGGTGATCGGCCGCGACGCCGAGATCCGCCGCGTCATCCAGGTGCTGTCGCGGCGGACGAAGAACAACCCGGTCCTCATCGGCGAGCCCGGGGTCGGCAAGACGGCCATCGTCGAAGGGCTCGCGCTGCGGGTCGTCGCGGGTGACGTGCCCGAGTCGCTGCGCGGCCGGCGCATCGTCTCGCTCGACCTCGGTTCGATGGTTGCCGGCTCCAAGCTGCGCGGCGAGTTCGAGGAGCGGCTGACCTCCGTCCTCAACGAGATCCGCGAGGCCGAGGGTCAGATCATCACCTTCATCGACGAGCTGCACACCGTCGTCGGCGCCGGTGCGGCGGAAGGAGCGATAGACGCCGGCAACATGCTCAAGCCGATGCTCGCCCGCGGCGAGCTGCGCATGATCGGCGCCACCACCCTGGAGGAGTACCGCACCCGGATCGAGAAGGACCCGGCGCTGGAGCGTCGCTTCCAGCCGGTCCTCGTCGGCGAACCGACGGTCGAGGACACCATCGGCATCCTGCGCGGGCTCAAGGAACGCTACGAGGTGCACCACGGCGTGCGCATCACCGACACCGCGCTGGTCGCCGCGGCCACCCTGTCCGACCGCTACGTCACCGCGCGCTTCCTGCCGGACAAGGCGATCGACCTGGTCGACGAGGCCGCGTCCCGGCTTCGCATGGAGATCGACAGCCGGCCGGTGGCAATCGACGAACTCGAACGCGCCGTGCGCCGCCTGGAAATCGAGGACATGGCGCTGTCCAAGGAGAACGACGAGGCCTCCCGCGAGCGGCGGGGGCGCCTGCAGCGCGAGCTCGCCGACCGGCGTGAGGAGCTGTCGAGCCTGACGGCCCGCTGGCACCGGGAGAAGGATTCGATCTACGAGGTTCAGAAGATCAAGGAGGAGCTGGAGAATGCGCGGCGCGCCGTGGAGCTCGCCGAGCGCGACCTCGACCTCGCCAAGGCCGGGGAGCTGCGGTACGGCACCATCCCGACGTTGGAGAAGCGGCTGTCGGCGGCAACCGACGCGCTGGCCGGCGCGGACTCCCCCGGTGGGGCGATGCTCAACGAGGAGGTCGGCCCGGACGACGTCGCCGAGGTCGTCGCCGCCTGGACCGGGATCCCGGCCGGTCGCCTCCTCGAAGGCGAGACGGCGAAGCTGCTGCGTATGGAGTCCGCGCTGCACGCGCGGGTCATCGGCCAGGACGACGCGGTGCGGGCCGTCTCCGACGCGGTCCGCCGGGCCAGGGCCGGGATCGCCGACCCGGACCGGCCGACCGGCTCCTTTCTCTTCCTCGGGCCCACCGGGGTCGGGAAGACCGAGCTCGCGAAGGCGCTCGCCGATTTCCTCTTCGACGACGAGCGGGCGATCGTGCGCATCGACATGAGCGAGTACGCCGAGAAGCACTCGGTGGCCCGTCTGATCGGCGCCCCACCCGGGTACGTCGGGTTCGAGTCCGGCGGTCAGCTCACCGAGGCGATCCGCCGCCGGCCATACAGTGTCATCCTGTTGGACGAGGTCGAGAAGGCCCATCCGGACGTCTTTGACGTCCTGCTGCAGGTTCTCGACGACGGGCGGCTCACCGACGGCCAAGGCCGCACGGTGGACTTCCGCAACACGATCCTCATCCTGACCTCGAACCTCGGGTCGCAGTTCATCGCGGACCCCACGCTCAGCCCGCAGGTGCGCCGCGAGTCGGTGATGGTCGCCGTGCGCGACGCCTTCAAGCCGGAGTTCCTCAACCGCCTCGACGACGTCCTCGTCTTCGACCAGCTGGGCCGGGACGAGCTGACCCGCATCGTCGATCTCCAGCTCGATCGGCTGCGGGCCCGGCTGCTCGACCGGAGGATCACCCTCAACGTCACCGACGCCGCCAAGGGATGGCTCTCCGACGTCGGCTACGACCCGGTGTTCGGGGCCCGTCCGCTGCGGCGTCTGGTCCAGACGGCGATCGGCGACCAGCTCGCCAAGGAACTGCTCGGCGGGCAGATCCGGGACGGCGACGAGGTGCTCGTCAACACCGCGCCGGACCGCTCGGGTCTGACGGTCAAGGCCGCCACCGTCAAGTCCCTCTGACGGGCCTCCCGGCGAATCGCCGCAGACCGGACGAGGACCATCGTGGGGACGGCACGCCGTCGGTTCCTCGACCGATTCGGGCCGGACGTAGCGGATGTGCGACTTATCGTTGCGGAATGCACGACGCTCTTCTGCCGGATCCCGCGCAGTGGCGGGTCCTGCCACCGGGCCTACGGCGGCTTCGACGGGCGCTCCTGATCATAGGAGCCGTCCCGGTGGTGGCGCTCACCCTGCTGATAACGGCGGCGTTCGGCGGCTGGCCCTGGATACTGATCACGGTGGCGCCGATCCTCGTGACGGGCTGGCTCTGGCGCTCGATCGGTCTCCGCTGGCAGGCCTGGCGCTATGCCGAGCGGGAGGACGATCTCCTGATCAGCCGCGGGGTGCTGACGCGTCGCCTGATCGTGGTGCCGTATGGCCGGATGCAGCTCGTCGACGTCACCGCCGGACCACTGGCGCGCCGCTTCGGCATCGCCAAGGTGCAGCTGCACACCGCGGCCGCGGACAGCGATGCCACCATCCCCGGCTTGGCCCCGGACGAGGCCGCGCGGCTACGTGACGCGCTCACCGAACGCGGTGAAGCCCGGTCGGCCGGGCTGTGACGATCGAGCGGGGGTCCACCACCGGCGAAGCGCCGGCTCGGGCGACACGCCCTGGCCAGGACGGGTTTCACCGGCTGCATCCGCTCACCCCGTTCCTGCGCGGCTGGGTAATAGTCGCGGCGTTCGTGGCGACGGTCGGCAGAAACCTCGCCGACGACGTCACGCCCCGCATCATCGGTCTCACCCTGATCTTCCTGATTCCCGCCGCCGGCACCTACGGATACTGCGCCTGGCGATTCACCCGCTACCGGGTCGAACGCGACAATCTTCGGCTCGATACCGGGCTCTTGGTCCGACGGACCCGCCATGTCCGGCTGGATCGGTTACAGTCGGTGGACATCGCTCAACCACTTCTCGCCCGGGTCACGGGGCTCGCCATCCTCCGGATCGATCTCGCCGGTAGGGAACGCTCCGAACTGGACACCGACTCCGGGTCCGACCTGCGGTACCTGTCGGTGGGTCACGCCCAGCGGCTGCGGGCCGAACTGCTGGCCACCGCCGCGGGACTCACGCCGGACGTGGGCGAGGCACCGCAGCGCCCACTCGCCGAGGTGCCACCACGGCGGTTGGTGGCCGCGATCGCGCTGTCCCCCGCGCCGTGGGTGGCGTTGTTCGGCGCGGCCGCGATCGCCACGCCCGCCCTGCTGACCGGTACCCTCACCGGCGCCCTCGGCGCCGTTCCGATGCTCGGCAGCCTCTGGCACACGACGTTTCGCCGGTTCGCGGCCGGCTACCCCTACACCGTCTCCGAGTCACCCGACGGGCTGCGCATCAACAGCGGCCTGCTCAACCGCACCCACGCCACGGTCCCGCCGGGACGGGTCCAGGCGATCAGCATCGGCGAACCGGCGCTGTGGCGCTGGTCGGGCTGGGTGACGGTCCGGATGAACGTGGCCGGCGGCGGGCCCTCCGTGCTGCTACCGGTGGCTCGCCGGGCGGATGCGCTGGCCCTGATCGGCCGGCTACTGCCCGGAGTGGACGTCGCGGCGGTGGCGATGATCCGGCCGCCACGCCGGGCCGCCTGGCTCGCCCCGCTCCACTGGCGGCGGCTGTCCTGCGGAGCGGACGACACGGTCTTCGTCGTACGCCGGGGAATCGTCCGGCGGCACACCGATCTCATCCCCCACGGTAAGGTGCAGAGCATCCGAATCGTGCAGAATCCGCTGGCCAGACTGCTACGGCTGGCCGACATGCACCTCGATACCACTGGCGGCCCGGTGACGGTGCGCGCCGGCCTGCGCGACGCCGACGAGGCGGTCTCGCTCGCCGCCGCACAGGCCGAACGATCCCGGATCGGTCGGCGCCACGCCGTACCGGACCGCTGGATGAGCCGGGGCGCCGGGTAAACGAAGCCCCCGCCCTCAGCCGAACGTGGGGAACTCCGGCCCGAAGAGGGAACCCCACAGATTCACGGCCTCCTCGTGATCGCCGGCCTGTTCCGCGTCCACCGCCTTCGCCGAGTAGATCCGGGCGAGCCGGACACTCTCGGCCAACGCCTCGATGTCCTCGGCGCGTAGGTACGACGACAGGTCCCCGCCGACGTCGGCCGGGTCGGCCACGGTGAGGCCGACATCGTCCAGGTGCCGGAAGACCTCGGCGAGCCCCTGCCGGGTGTTGAGCCCGCGACCGGCGAGGACCTGCCCGGCGAGCGCCTCGATGTGGAAGGAGCGCAGGTGGCTGCCGCGCACCCGGTTCCACGCCTTGAGCAGGCGGACCGCCGAGATCACCCGGGGGCCGAGGTCCGCCGTCCAGCTCGTGTGCCGCTCCGGCCGGGTCGGCAGCCAGCCACCGACCCGATCGGGTATGACGTATCCGGCACGCGGATGATCGAAGGCCGGCACCAGATGGACGTCCGGAGGGGCTTCGTAGACGATGCGCAGCGCCTGGCCGCGGCTACCGATCGTCTGGATTCGATCTCCGCCGATGGCGTTACGCACGCAGAGCAGCAGGTCGCGGGAGTCCCAGCGGAAACGCTTCCAGGCGCTGTTGGCCGCCGAGAAGACCGCGAAGATGTCCACCTCGTCGAGCGGACGGATCATGGTGTCCCGACCCGCCGAGCCGATCGTGGCGACCCCGACCAGCGGCAGCGCGCAACGAGGCGGGAAGATCGCGCGCAGCGCCCGCTCCGCCTCGTCGCGGCGAGCCGCGACGACGGCACGGTCCTCGGCACCGAGACGGATCAGGTCGTCGAGTTTCGCGAAGGCACGCGCCGTGGTGCCGACCAGCAGCGGGCCCGTCAACGGACCCGTCAGCGGACCGGTCGTCGGGTTGATCGGCGACGTCGAGCCGACCGCGGCAGGCTCGGCGCGGGGGCCTCCCTCGGAGGGGAACAGAGCGTTGAGCGTCCCCGGCGCCGACTCCTCCGGCCGACGCCAGTCCGGCGGAATGATCAAATGATCGTACGTGACCTCGCTCGGCCGGACTCCGGCCGGTGTTCCCCGAGGGGTATCCACACTCATGGTGCTGACCTCCCAGGCGCAGGTGGCGCCGGACCGTTCGGGCTCCCCTCCCCGGGCACGCGACGGCCCTCCCACGGACCTCCACGGACGCCCCGCCCAGCTTCGGCCCGTCGGCCATTGGTCGCGACATCGCCTTATATGGTGCCCCAGGGCATAACAGTCTGAACAGGGGGCTGTCTGCGCGGCGTGTTCACCACTCTCCTCGTGACGACGAAAAAATGAGCCGGGAGCTGTCACCCAGCCGACAACACAGCATGGTAACGGTACCGTCACAATGACCTTCCGCCACACCGCGAAAGGCGGCTGGACATGGGTTTTGCCCGTTCGGGCCGGATGATGGCCGAATCCGGACGGTACCGGAACGGTCGGCGGTGGCTCGCGACGCCAGGCCCAGGCGAAGCCCGACGCCCGATAACGTTGCGTGACAAACCTCAATGGTCAACTTGGCGGCGGACGCAGCCAGATCCGCCACCAATCGGCGACCAACACACTCGTTGGCACGAACGAGGTCGCCTGCGCGAGACGCTTCCCCACGCTGTCCCCGCGCCGGATCCGCGTCTCCACCAGAGCGCCGCGGTATTCGAACCATCCCGCGACCGCGCGGATCGCCTCGGTGGCGTAGCCGCTGCGCCGGCAGCCGAGCACAATCGACACCCCGATCACCACCCGCCGGCCGTGGGTCTCCGCCGCGAGCAGGCCCACCGCCGCCGATCCTGGATGGCGACCCGGATGGCGACCCGGCTGGCGACGCAGCACCCAGGTCAGGACCATGTGGCCGGCGCTCGCCCGACGGCGTAGTTCGCGCCGCAGCGCCCCCGCCGGATCGTCGGGATCGGGCGCCCCCGCGGCAGGATCGGTCCCGACGATTCCGCCGAAGGGGCCGGATCCGTCACCGGAGGCGCCACGCGTGCCTGATCGCGGGGGGATGACCGTGAACGCCAGCGAGGGCGCGAGCTCCTCGGCGACGTATCCCGCGTTCCAAATGGTGAGCGGGAGTGCGAGTAGTCGGGAGGTGGTGAGTGTAGGGCCCTCACCCACGACGGGACGGCTCCCGGACCCCGAGCAGACCCCGTTCCCGGAGCCAGGACTCGGTGCGGTTCATGCCCTCGGGCAGCCGCACGGCCGGCGACCATCCCGTCCGGGCCCGGATCTTCTCGATGGAGAGGCCCGCGTCGCGGGTCAGGGCGCGCACGGTGAGCGGACCGAGGTCCACCCGGGTGCGGGGATCGACTCCGGCCACCAGACGGGCACCGACACCGCGGATCAGGCCCGGTCCCCGCCGCGACGTCGCCGAGTTCACCGGAACGGCCGGGGCCGCCGAGCCCGCCGGCCGCACCGAGGTCGTCGAGACCGCCGGGGCCGGGTGGGTGGGGAGGAGTGGCGTTTCGGCCGCGGAATCGTCCACACCTCTCCTCCGGTAGCCCTCCGCGAACGAACAGACACGATCAATCGCGTCGACCGCTCCGAAGACCCTGGCCGGTACGGAGCGGGGCGCCGCGATCGCGAGCATCTGACAGTAAAAGGTGAAGAAGTCGGCGGCAGACACCGACTCCCCCCCGGTCACGTGCAGCACCTCACCGGCGACCGCCGACCGGTCCGCACCGGCGACGGTGGTCACCGCCGTGACCACGTCGTCGACATGCACGGGGCTGAGCACACCCCAGCCGCCGTCGATGAGGACGAACCGCCCGGCCCGCATCAGCAGCACCGGCCAGAGGGTCCAGCGACCGGCCCGGGGACCGTAGGCATCCCCGATCCGTAGGACGGTCGCGCCGAGTCCGTGCGCAGCGGCCGACCCGACCGCCTGTTCCGCGGCGGCCATGGCGTCGGCGCGGACGTCGCCGGTCAGTCCGATCGGCGTGGTCTCGTCCAATGATCGGCCGACGGCTCGCGCGGGCCTGCGGTCCCCGGTCCCGCCGGGGACCGGGCCACTCGTCCGGGCAAGCACGTCCACGCAGGAGAGATGGACGAAGCGGTCGACCCCGGCCCGACCCGCGGCGTCGAGCAACGCCGCCGTGGCGCCGAGGGTCACCCGCCGGATCTCGGCGTCGGACACCCGTACCGGCGCTCCGGCTCGGCCGGGACGCACCGGGGTCAGTTCCGCGACGCCACCGGTCCCGACGGCGGCGGCATGGATCACCAGCTCCGTGCCGTAAAAGGCCTTCTCCCACTCACCGGGACGGCTGACGTCGGCCTGCATGACACCCGGCGCGCGCCGAATGTCGATGGCGACAACGTCGTCACCGCGCCGCCGCAGCGCGTGGACCAGCGCTCCGCCGAGGAAGCCTGCCGCGCCGGTGACCACCGCCCGAACCAAGGTCGCTCCTCCTGCCAGGATCACCCTCGCCGACGGCGCTGCCGCGCGGCCCGCCGGCCCGTCCACCGGCTGGGTCCGCGGGCTTTACCACGCTCGCTGCCGTTGCTCGCTGCCGTCGGCGACGACCCGACCCTACGGGATCGACTACTGATCAGGACCGGGACATCCCCGCGAGTCGGGAGGATCGAGGTCGGGTGCACCTCCCGGGATGCCACGGGCCGGTCGCGCCCGGCAAGTGGGCCGCCCCTCACGGCGTCCCGAAGTCCTGGGTCCAGTAGGTGCCGTACCTGCCGCCCGTCGCGTAGCCCACGCCGATCCGGGTCAGCGAACAGGTGAGGATGTTCGATCGGTGCTCCGGGCTGTTCATCCATCCGCGCATCACCTCGGCCACGGTGCGCTGACCGGCTGCGATGTTCTCGGCGGCGATGGAGAAGGAGAAGCCGGCGGCGGCGATCCGGTCGAAGGGCGAGCGACCGTCCGGGCTGCCATGGCCGAAATAGCCGGCCGTGGCCATGTCGACGCTGTGTGCCTGGGCCGCGGCGGCCAACCGCAAGTCGACGATCAACGGAGGACAACCGGCCGCCAGGCGCTCGAGGTTGGTCGAGGTCGCGACCTGACCGACCAGGCTCATCCAGGAGGCCAGCAGGTACGGCGGGTGGTGGGATGCGACGGCCGGGGCCGACGCGGACGGAGCCGTCACCGGCGCGGCCAGGGCCAGAGCCGCCGCCCGCGCGGCGGCCAGCTGATCCGGACCGGCCGGGCGAGCGGTGGGCGAAGGCTCGGCCCCGGGCCCGGTCGGCGCACCCCGATCCGCGATCCGACCCGCGATCGACGTGGGGGGGACCCCGC
>NZ_CDWWXA010000080.1:0-22209 GCF_977971845.1 Frankia sp. CeCAU1
GGAGGCCATGACGGAGCGGAGGGCGCGGGCGGCCCCGGCAGGCCACCCGGACCGGCCAGTCCCCCGAAGCGAGGGGGAACCGCGGGAACCGGCGGGCCCGGTGGCAGAACCGGACCTTGCGGCATGGAACCCGGCAGCGGTCCCGAGCCCAGGGCCGACGGCGGTGGGACCGGATTCGTGTATGGCGGAGGCGATAAGGCATGCCCCGGCTCCACCCCTGGTCCCCGGTGCAGTGGATACAGGATGGTCCGGTCAGGCCCGTCCGGGTCTGAATCGGGGCCGGTCCCTGGCCGCGGCAAGGCCGGCGGTGGCTCGGACACCTGCGACGCTTCGTTGTCGCCTTGGCCGGGGCTGGGCACGGTTCCTCCCGAGATGGGTGACAGATGCGACCCCAGCGTAGGCCCCTCACCGCCCGGATATGGGCGATGTCAGGCTACTGCGTCACAAATACTGCTCTATCACCACCCGCCCGGCCGAAGGCAAGCAGACAAGATCGAATTCGCAGTAAACGGCGCCCCGCCGTGTGGACGTGGCCGCGTCCCGGCGGCGTCCACCGCGACGTCAGGCCTTGGGCACCGGATCGAAATTACTCCACCATTCGTACAGGGCCGCCCCGTCGGGGCCGGTCGCCATGAAGGAGACCAACGTGGAGTTGTAGGACCAGAAGATGAAATGATCACCGTCACGTACGTTGCAGACGGCCGTGCCCTGGGTCGCACCCTCGTGGAAGTTCCAGGTAAAGACCTCGTCGCCGCCCTGCTCGCATTTGCCTCCGGTGGTGGTGACCAGGGACTTGCGCACCTCGACGTCGCTGTTCAGATCGCTGGTGGTCGCGTAGGAGTAGGCGGCTACCACCTTCCCATCATCCGAGTTGCAGAACAACGACGCCTTGATGTGGCCGCCCTCGGCTTCGCCGTTGGGCTCGCAGTCCATCATCACGGACGAGTCGAGCTTGGCCAGTAGGGCGTGCTGCGCGGAGGTGAACTGCGCCGAGGGACTCACACTCGGACTCGGACTCGCACTTGGACTCGCACTTGGACTTGGCGAGGGCGATGACGATGGGCTTGTCGAGGTCGGCGAGGCGCTGGGGCTGTCGGAACCTCCGGAGAGGAGCGCAACTGAAACAATGATCAGGAGGAGTGTCGCCGCCACCGCGGCAGCGATGATGGTGTTACGCCGACGTTGAGAGCCGCCGGGCCGGGGGGGCGCCCCCGGCGGCGGATAGCCTCCGTAACCGTCCGCCGCGGGGTAGCCCTGCTGCTGATAGCCCTGTTGGTAACCCGGCTGATAGTTCTGCTGATATGCCTGTTGCGGATAACTCTCCGTGGGATAGCCACCGACGGGATAATCCTGTTGCCGATAGCCCTGGCCGTAGCCCTCGCCGGGCGGGTAGCCCCCACTGGGTGGGTAGACCGCCGTCGGGGGGTACTGATCGGTGCCGCGGTACTGGTTCTGCGCGTACTGGTTCTGCGCGTACTGGTTCTGGGGGTTCTGGTGCTGGGGGTTCTGGTGCTGGGAGTACTGTGCCGTGGGCGGGTAGCCGCCGGAGCCGCCGTCCTGCACCAGTTGGGTCTGGGCGTCGTTGTGGAGGTCGTTGTGGAGATAACCGCCCTCCTGGGGTGATCCATACGGCGCAGGCCAGCTCGGCCCGGACGGACGGGAGTTCGGAGAGTAGCCGCCGGGCTGGTTGACGCCGGGTGCGCTGTCGCCGATCAGGTGGGTCTCGTCTTCGTCGCCGAACGGTGCCGAGCCCGCGGAGTACGGCGAGGCGGAATAGGAACCACCAGCGTTGCCGTCAACCCCTTGGGTCTGGGCGTCCGGGTCCTGGGGGCCTGGGCCCGGTGACTGCATGACGTCCTCCTGCGCTGCGCGAAGAGCGGCCCCTGCCCGCGCTCGTGATCTTGCGGATCCCGCCGTGGTGCCGGGCGGTTCTCGCAACCGTCCATCTGTGTTAGAACGGACGGACCGCCCCGTTCGGCCCAGGTCGGGCTCGATGCTCGATGTTAGAAGCTTTGTGTTCGGAGGGGGATCCCGGGTCGTCTTGGAGACAAGGTGTCGGATCAGGCCGCGTAACGGATCACGATGTTGTCGACGATCATCTCCAGGAACGTCTGGTCGACCGGGTCGCCGGTCAGCAGCACCCGTTGGAGGATGACGGCGGTTCCGAGTTCTATGAGTACCGTGCGGTCGACGTCCGGGCGGACCTCGCCGCGGGCGATCCCGCGTTCGATGATGGCTTCCGAGCTCGCCTGGCGTTGCATCCAGAGGCCGCGGCGCAGGGCGTCGCGCAGACCGGGATTGCGCGGCATCTCCGAGATCAGTTCCGCGAGGATCCGTCCCCGATCGCCGCGGATCGTGTCATGGAACGAGGTCAGGAACTCAAGGATGTCCAGGCGGAGGGAGCCGTTGTCGGGTGCCGGCATCCGCTGCTCGGTGAAGGCGTTGACCGCGTCCATCACCAGGGCGAGCTTTGACGGCCAGCGCCGGTAGATGGTGGCCTTGCCGGCTCGCGCCCGGGTGGCCACCCGGTCCATCGTCACACCGTCGTATCCGACCTCGGCCAGAAGGTCGAGGGTGGCGGTGCGGATCGCCTGGTCCCGGCTCTCGTCGCGAGGTCGGCCGCCGGGGTGCGACGACGCGAGCGAGAACGGGGTCACGACACACCCTCCAGGTTGCTGCGGACTGGACGGCGCTCCACGCGGCGTTCCCGGTAGCCGATGTGTCTCGCTGGATGGAGGGCTGTGGGCGCGCGGCGCCAGCCTGGCCCGCCGAGCGTAGCCCACCGGCGAAGGTTCGGGAACCGTTCGGTATCGGAACTGGGTTGTTCCCGACTTGTCCGCCGGGGACGGTGGGAGGGCGGAACGTCCTGTTCCGCTGTCGTGCCGTGTCGGCGGGCGTGTTGGGCGTCCGGGGTGGCGGCGATGCGCGGCGCACCTGAAACGGCCGGTCCGGTGCCGGACCAGGTGGCGGAATGCGCGCCGGGCCGGGGTGTCGGGCCGGTGGCCGCTGGCGCGGTCAGATCCGGCCCGCATGCTCCGGGATGTGCCGACGACCGTCCTGACGGGCTCCGCCGCTCGTGGCGGCCTTGGGATGGTCCGGGTGGAGGAAGACCCACTTCTTGTAGGCCCAGAACCGGAATACGGTGCCCAGCCCGGTGCCGATGATGTTACCGAACAGGTTGAACGCAAGTACGCCCTTGAGATCGAGTACATAGCGTGCGAACCCGAGGCAACCGAGCGCGATCAGCAACCCGACCGTATTCAGGATCACGAAGAGTGTGTACTCGCGACGTAGACCGGTTCGGGCGCGATGGTTGAAAGACCATTGCCGGTTCCCGATGTAGGAAAAGGTGGCGGCGACCACCGTGGAGACGGTCTTCGCGCTGAGCGGACCCATTCCGAGAAGCGTGTGGCACAGGTTGGAGACGAGGAAGTCGATGGCGTAACACGCACCGCCGACCAGCCCGAACTTGCCCATCTCGTGGACGAGTACCTGCACCGGTGAGCGGGTCTGTCGGTGTCTCACCACGGGCGACCCCGATCGATATTTACCACCCGGAGAGAGTACCGGCTGCTCCCGCCCGCCCACCGTGCCACCCCCGTCGACGGTGGCGTGGTGGACATCCGTGGCGAGGCCGGCTCACCGGACATGATGCCGGACGTAGCAGTGAACGCGCCGGCGCGTGGTGGAGTCACCGGGTAGCTGTTCCCATCTCTACGCTAGGTGATGCCACCAATCCGGTGCGGCGGGCAACGTGGGTGGCACAACTTCGGCAAAAACTCGGGAACGTTGGCGAAGCTGGGCCCATGGACGGCATCCTGGCAGTTGGAGGGTGGGGACCATTGATCGGAAGGACGCATCATGATCCGCTCGAGTCGTTGGTCGAGCCGTTGATGCCGATGTCAAGGACCGATGACCACGTGGACACCGATGATCACACCGCTGTCGACCCCGTTGCCGATGTACATGCAGACGATGTCCATGCAGACACCGTGCGCCCCGCGGACACCGTGAGCCCGGTGAGCGGCGCTGCCACGGCGACCGAACTCCTGCTGAGCTACGCGGCAGGTCACCCCGCCCGGCGGCGGGAGGCCGGGCTACCTGCCCTGCCCGGCGCGCGGCCGCGCCTGGGCGTCGCGGTGGTTGCCTGTATGGACGTGCGGATCCAGGTGGAGGCCTTGCTCGGTCTTGTCGAAGGTGACGCCCACATCCTGCGCAACGCCGGTGGTGTCATCACCCCGGATGTGGTCCGCTCGCTCGCCGTGAGCCAGCACCTGCTGGGAACGACGGAGATCATTCTTTTGCATCACACCGGGTGTGGTCTCGAAAGGATCACCGACGACGGGTTCCGGGACCAGTTGGAGCGCAAGACGGGCGTTCGTCCCGAATGGGCCGTGTATTCCTTTCCCGATGCCGAGGAGGACGTGCGCAAGTCCGTCAGGGTGCTGCGTTCGTCGCCGTTCCTGCAGTCCACCACCTCGGTACGCGGGTTCGTCTACCAGGTGGAGACCGGGGCACTGGTCGAGGTTCTGCCGTAGAGCGGTCCACGGCGGTGTGGGGATGGGCCGCATTGTCGGATCGTCGTCGGACCAAGCTTGCTCGGTCCGGTCGGTCCGGTCGGTGGGTCACGCGGGTGGCCGTCCGAGCGCGTGGTAGATCCAGCCGGCATCCCGCCAGACCGCGGGATCCAGGACGTGCCGTCCGTCGATGACGATGGGTCTGCTGACGTGCGGTCGCAGGGCGGCCGGGTCGATCTCGCGGAACTCGCTCCATTCCGTCAGGACCAGGACGATCTCCGCGCCTGCCACGGCTCGTATCACCGAGTCGGTGTAGTGCAGGTACGGATAGTGAATGCGGGCGTTCGGGATCGCCGCGGGGTCGTAGACGGACACATGGCCGCCGGCGCGGTGCAGCGCGGTGGCCACGTCGAGGGCGGGCGAGTCGCGGATGTCATCGGAATTCGGTTTGAAGGCGGCACCGAGGACCGCCACCATCCGGCCCGTCGGCGAGCCCCCCAGCGCCTTGGTGGCCAGCGCCACGGTCCGCGTCCGGGCCCGCGTGTTGACGGCGTCGACCTCGGTGAGGAAGGCCAGCGCGGAGCCGACTCCCAGCTCGTCCGCACGGGCCTGGAAGGCACGGATGTCCTTGGGTAGGCAGCCGCCGCCGAAGCCGATGCCGGCCTGGAGGAACCGGGGCCCGATCCTGGGGTCGTGAGCCAGGGCGGCGGCGAGCTCGGTCACGTCCCCCCCGGTCATGTCGCAGATCTCGGCCATCGCGTTGATGAAGGAGATTTTCGTCGCGAGGAAGGCGTTCGCGGCGACCTTCACGATTTCGGCCGTGACGAAGTCGGTGACGATGACGGGTGTGCCTTCTTTGATCGTTCTGGCGTAGACCGTCCGCAGCCGTGCCTCGGCGGTGCCACCCGGGACGACCCCGAAGACCAGGCGGTCCGGCCGCAGGGTGTCGTCGACGGCGGACCCCTCCCGGAGGAACTCGGGATTCCAGGCAAGTTCCGCGCCCGGGGCACCGGCGGCAAGTCGTCCGGCCAGCCGGGCCGCGGTGCCCGTGGGAACCGTCGACTTGCCCACCACCAGCGTCCCGGGCCGCAGCCCGGCCGCGATCAGACCATTCGTCGCCGCCTCGACGTGGCGCAGGTCCGTCGCGCCGGAATCGGGCCGTTGCGGTGTTCCCACGCAGATGAAATGCACCTCGGCCCGGTCAACCGCCTCGGCGAGCGAACTCGAGAAGGTCAGCCGTCCCGCCTCCAGGTT
Organism: Frankia sp. CeCAU1; assembly: GCF_977971845.1. Classification (NCBI taxonomy): domain Bacteria; kingdom Bacillati; phylum Actinomycetota; class Actinomycetes; order Frankiales; family Frankiaceae; genus Frankia; species Frankia sp. CeCAU1. The sequence goes on from NZ_CDWWXA010000080.1 coordinate 5,772, forward strand.
CTTGCGGAGTAGCCCTTCCAGACCGGGCTCGAAGAAGGGCACCTCACCCGCGGCGAGCCGCTGCGTCCTGGTCGCGTCGATATCGACACCGATGACCTCGAAACCCAGTTCCGCCATGCACACGGCATGTGTCGCGCCCAGATAGCCGGTGCCGATGACGCTGAGGTGAAGAACCGGTGACGTGCTCACGTCTGAGTGACCTCCGCTGCACGTGGTAAAGACGGCCGCCGCGCTGCCCCATTCTCGTTGGCCGTCGCGCCGTTCGATGGTCACGCCGTCTGTGAGCCGCCCGGATGTCGGGTATGGTCATTCCCCGGCCGCGGCCCGATACGGGGGTCGTACGGGTTTCACCCGAGGCGGGGGAGCGGCAGCGACCGGACCCCCGCGGGCAGTGGGCTGGGCGCGTGCCGCAGGACTGACCGGCCGACGGCGGTGATCTTCTCCGTCTCGATGCGCCGCGGGAGCGCGGCGCTGTCGAGATGCCGGCACAGCACGATCGACGAGCCTGCGACCAGGGGAGCAAGCAGCGAACCGACCAGGCCCTCGGTCGTGGCGAGCGGCGCGGTGAACAGCACCCGGTCCGGGGGTCCCAGGCCCCACGCCCCCGCGATCGCGGTACCCGCGCGCAGCAGCGCGGCCTGCCCGGGCGGCGCTGCCGGGGCGGCGAACCGATCGCCGTGCGGGGGCACCTCCGCGGCGTAGTCGAGAACCCCGGCGACGGGCCGGCGCATCCGACCACCCAGCGGGCGTAGTGACAGGGCCACGATCTCGTCCACCATCAGGCCGGATGCCTCGTCGAGCCGGTCCTCGGCCACGAACAGCGCGTCGAGGGGGGTCGCGACCGGGAGCTCCCCGCCGGCCTTCTCGGCGTCCCCGCCGTCCTGCTCGCCGGCTGCGTCCCGGACGAGGACCGCGTCCATCCCGGCCGACCAGGTGGCGAGCAGGATGACCGAACTGAGCCAGTGCGTCGGCAGGTGGACGCCGACCCGGTCACCGATGCCGAGGCCGAGCGTGTCGACCAGCATGTTCGCGGTCTTCGCCACCCAGTTGTCGAAGGTGGTCGCCGAGAATTCCACGCGTTCGCCGGTCGCGTCGTCGTAGAAGGTGACCAGCGGGCGGGCGGGATCGGTGGCCAGCCGGTGCGCGAGGACGGACGCGATGCCGCGAACCCCCGCCACGGGTGCGGCGTAGGCGTCCGCGGCCGGGCCAAGCAGCGTCCGTGCGGCGACCAGCCGCGGCACGGAGGCGCTCATGGCGTGCACGAGGGGTCGGAGGGAACGGGACCGACCGGAGCGGCTGCGGTGCCTGTGGTGCCGCCGACGCCTGTGGTGCCGCCGACGCCTGTGGTGCCGCCGATCGTGGTCGCCCGGGTGTCACCACCGGCGGCGGTCGTGGTCGTCGAGATCCTCGTGCCGACGGTTGCCGCCGCGCCCGGCAGCCCACCGTTGGGCAGGCCGGAGCTGGGCAGGCCGGAGCTGGGCAGGCCGGTGAAGGTGGATCCGAGGACGAGGACGAGGCCGGCCCCGGAGCGGCCGGCGTCCGCGACGATTCGGCTGCCGGGGATCGTCGCAGCCAGGGTGCGTGCCGCAGCCTCCTGGCCCGGGGGATGGCGTACCTCGGTCAGAGTCTGGCGGGTCGATGTCGCGGCGGTCATCGGCCCAGTGAAGCCGCGTGCCCGCAGTCCGTCGACCGTGCCGGTGGCGAGTCCGGCACGTCCCGAGGCGTTGCGGACGGCGGCGATCGAGACCTGGGCGGGGTCGAGAGTTCGCTGTGCGGGAGGCTTGGTGCCCGCGGGCAGCAGCGGAGCGAGGACCTGGTCGAGGCCGGCCTGATCGACGATGAGTACGGCCCCGTGCGGGGGAACCGAACCCAGGTCGTCAACCGCGCCATCGGAGCGCAGCGCGATGTGCGTAGGGACTGTCACGAAGTGAATTCTTCCCGGACCCAGCTCGCTGACCCGCTTCGCGAGCTTGAGCACCGCGGTCTGGTCGAGACCCTGGTCGATCCGCAGCGCGCCGCCGACCGCACCGATCAGTGAAGTGATCTTGGCTGGATTGGTGAGCACTCCGGTGCTGGTCGCTGTCGCCAGCAGCTTGGAGAGGAACTGCTGCTGGCGCAGAATGCGAAGGCGTTCGTCCCCGAGCGCGTAACGGGTCCGGACGAAGGCCAGCGCCTGATCACCGTTGAGACGGTTCTCGCCGAGCCGTCCGCTCCATCCCGACATCGAGTCGTGCAGGTTGCGGGTGCTGCCGTTCGGTAGGGGCGTCACGCACACGCTCACGCCCCCCACCGCGTCGGTCATCGTCTTGAAACCGGCGAGATTGATCGAGATGGTATGGTCGATCTTCAGGCCGGTCAGGGACTCCAGCGTGGTGACGAGACCGGGGACGTCCGCCAGCCCGAGCACCTCGGTGAGCTTCGACCGGCCGTCGTGGGCGGTGGCCTTCTCTCGCGGCACCACCGGGACGAGCATGTCCCGGGGGAAGGACAGTAACGTGGCCGAGCCGTCCTTGCCGAAGTGGGCGATGATGGTGGTGTCGGACCGGACGCCGTCCACCACGCCGTACTCACCCCCGGTACCCTCCCGGCTGTCGTCGCCGAGCAGCAGGATGTTCTCCTCGCCGTCCGCGCTCGCCGGGCGGGCACCCTCGATGTCCCAGTCGACGCGCGTGACGGCCTTGTCGAACTGTCGGTAGGCGGCCCACCCGATGGTGCTCAGACCGAGAACCAGCACGGACAGCAGAGCGACGGCTCCAACGGACAGCCGTCGCAGCGGGGAGCGGTGGCGACGGGGCCCACGTGGGTCCAACGCGGGCGGTAGGGCCGGCGGGCGCATGGTATCGGGGCTCACCTGAGTCGAAAGCCCTCCTCGCTCAGGCGGCCGGGGCGGGAGAACCCCGCCGGAACGCATGCCGCGGCCGTCGTGGTCGTGATGTGGCAGCCGTGTCCGTCTAACTGGACGTTCCGGACGGCCAAGACGTTGCCATGACAAGCACGGATGTTCACGGCGGGGTTGATCTCGTCTCCGGCCGTAGTGCGGACGGCGCGGAATGTGATCGGACGGTCGGGTGAACGATCAGTCAGCCAGCGGTGGGTCAGACGGCGAGCGGTTAGTACGTGCACCCCGAGGTGAGATCCGCGGCCGTTGACGGTGAGGCGGGAGGCGGGTCCGCCGTAGCGGACCCGCCGGTCGCCCCGGCGGCTGTGCCGGTACCACCGGTCGATCCGGCGCCCCCGGCCGCTGGACTCGGGTTCACCCCGTTGTAGGACGTGCCCAGGACGAGGGCGATGTGGCCGGCGGGGACGGAGGCGTCCGCGCGCAACCGGCTGCCGGGCACGTCGGCCTGCACGGCATGGGCGGCGGCCTGTTCGCTCGGGCGGTAGCGCACCTGCGTCGTCCCCACCACGCCGGCCTGCCACGTCTGCGGCGGGCCGACCCGGAAACCGGCCTGCCGCAGCGCCCCGGCGGCCTTGGCTGCGAGGCCCCCCACCCCGGCGCCGTTGTAGACGTCGATCAGCACCTGCGCCGGGTCGACCGTCGGAGTCGGTGCCGGGGTAACGGAGGACTCCCGCGTGTCACGGGCCCGCCCGCGCAGCGGAGCGAGGAACTTCTCCAGTGTCTCGGGGTCGTAGAGCTGTACGGAGCCGAACCTCGGCAGCTCCCCCACGGCGTTGCCGCCCTCGGCCGGCGTCGGGGTGTGTACGGGGATCGTCTCGAACCGGATCTGATCGGCGGACATCCCGCGCAGCCGTGTCGCGAGCGCGCGCATGTCGTTCATGCTGGTGCCGTCATCGACGGTGAGCGCCCTGGTCGCGGCCTGGAGCAGGTTCTCCAGCCTGACCGGGTTGGCGAGCACCCCGGTCGTGGTTGCCTGGGTGAAGACGGCGCCGATGAACTGCTGCTGACGGCGGATGCGATCAAAATCGTTGTCGGGTAGGCCGTGGCGTTGGCGGACGAAGGCGAGTGCCTGCTCTCCGTTGAGATAATTCTTGCCTACCGTGCCCCGCCACTGTGACCACGGATCGTAAAGATTGGACTTTCCGCCGTTTGGTAGCGGTTTTACGCAGACGGTGACGCCGCCGATGGCGTCGGTCATCTCCTTGAAACCGGCCAGATCGACCGAGACGTAGTGGTCGATCTTGATGTCGGTGAGATTCTCGATCGTTCTGATCAGGAGACTGGGACCGCCGAGGGTGATCGCCGAGTTCAGCTTGCCGAGGCCGTGCCCCGGAATGCGCACGAGGGTGTCCCTCGGAAAGGAGACCATCGTCGTGGTCCCGTCCACGTCGAGGTGGGCCAGCATCGTCGTGTCCGACCGTTCGTCGGTCACCGCTCCCTGGCTCTCGTACTCGCCGCCGGTGCCCGCCCTGCTGTCCGATCCGACCAGCAGGAAGTTCCGGGTGCCCTCCGCTGCCTCCGCCGGCCGGTCCCCGCCGAGCCCGAGGCGGATCCGGTTGATCTGGGCGTCAAAATACTCGTAGGCGGTCCAGCCGCCCACCGCGGCAAGGAGTACCACGGCGGCGAGCATCGCTGCGACTAGCGTGAGCAGGCGGGACGTCAGAGACCGCTCCCGGCGAGTGTCGTGTTCGTCGTCGCGTGCCTGGTGGTCGTCGCGTGCCTGGTGGTCGTCGCGGGTCGGAGACGGGTCTCGATACGCACGGGCGGGCGGATTCAGACGATTTCGTCGCCGCGGGGGCGGGCCCTGGGACCCCGCGGACAGACGCGGCGGCGCGTCGGTCACCGTGTCCCCCTCCCAGGCGGCCCGAGATGTCTGCTGAGTCTGGAACGATCAGATGCGCGGTAAGGTTTCCCGCCGGCTGGCCGCCCCGGACCCTGCGACTACCCAACGTACCCGTATTGGGCGGGGTGTACCTGTCGCCGGCCCGGTGCGCCTGGAAATACCCGTTGCACATGTGGGTGTTCACGGTGACGGGCGGGCAAAGATGGATCGAGCCGTCATGTGATAGGAATCACATCGACGGTTACTTTCTGTCAACCCAAAGCGGCACGATAGGGTTTCGGATCATGAAGGCCCTCGTCCTTGCCGGTGGTTCGGGAACCCGTCTGCGGCCGATCACCCACACCTCGGCCAAACAGCTTGTTCCAGTGGCGAACAAGCCGGTGCTTTTCTATGGCCTGGAGGCCATCCGTGACGCCGGTATCACCGATGTCGGGATCATCGTGGGGGAGACGGCCGGCGAGATCCAGGCGGCGGTAGGTGACGGCTCGGCATTCGGGATCCAGGTCACCTACATCCGCCAGGACGCGCCGCTCGGACTGGCGCATGCCGTGCTCATCGCCCGCGACTTCCTCGTCGATGAACCGTTCGTCATGTACCTCGGCGACAACCTGATTATCGGTGGGATCTCCAGCCTGGTCGAGGAATTCCGACGGACCACTCCGGACGCCCTGATCCTGCTGACCAGGGTCGACAACCCCTCCGCCTTCGGTGTCGCCGAGCTCGGTGCGGATCGGCAGATCATTCGACTGGTCGAGAAGCCGCTCGTTCCGCCGAGTGACCTGGCGCTCGTCGGCGTCTACATGTTCGGCACCCCCATCCACGACGCCGTGGGGGCGATCAAACCGTCGGCCCGCGGCGAGCTGGAGATCACCGAGGCGATCCAGTGGCTCGTCGACGGCGGATACGAGGTCGCCTCCCACCTGGTCGAGGGTTACTGGAAGGACACCGGCCGACTCGACGACATGCTCGAGACGAACCGCCATCTCCTTGAGTCGATCGAGCCGGCGATCCGTGGCAGCGTTGACGAGCACAGCACGATCGTTGGCCGTGTGGTGATCGAGGAGGGCGCCTCGCTGGTCCGGTCCACCGTGCGCGGGCCGGCCATCATCGGCCGGGACACCACCCTCGTCGATACCTATGTCGGCCCGTTCACCTCGATCTTTCACTCCTGCGCCATCGAACGGACCGAGATCGAGTACTCGATTGTGCTGGAGCGGGCGACGATCCGTGGGATCGGGCGGATCGAGGACTCGCTGATCGGCCGGGATGTCGAGGTCGTCCCCTCCGCGGCCCTGCCCAGGGCGCATCGGCTCATGCTGGGCGACCACTCCCGCGTCTCGGTGGCTACGACGGGGACCTGAGGCCGGCCCGGAGCGGATGTCTCTTGCGCATCCGTGACGGACTTCGTGGGGCGGGCGTCGGCCGGTGACCGCCTACGCCCGATCACGGGCCCGATCCCGGACCCGTGATCGCGGCCTCCCGCGTGCCCCTGGCTCCGCCCGCCCGCACCGCGACGGCGAGGCAGAGAACGACGAGCACCGCCGACAGCGCGAAGACCGTGATCGTGACGCCGATCGGGAACGGCGCCCAGCGGCCGGCCCCCGCGACGATCTCGGGAACGCGGGCCGGGGTGAAGGACACCTGGCGCGGCAACCAGTAGTACGAACAGACCGCCAGCAGCCCCAGACCCTGCATCAGCAGCGCGCCGACCAGCGTGACGGCGGGTGCCAGTCGCTCCCGGCCGCGCAGCGCCGCGCGCAGGCCCAGAGCGAACACCACCCCCAGACCGACCAGCCCCAGGTAGAGATACCGGCCCTGGACGGCGATGCCGCGGGTGTACTGCTGGTACTCTGCCCAGCTGCGCTGCCCGACCATCAGGTAGGCGAAGGCGACCGGGAGCAGCAGTACCGCCGGCCCGGCGGTACTCGCCAGCCGGTCCGGCCGCGCGGCGCGGCGTGGTCCGGCGGCCAGCGCGGCCGCGCACAGTCCGACGACCGCCCCGGTCGCCACGACGATGGCGACCGGGGAGAGCTGGGGCGGCTCGAACAGGCCGAGCCCGCCCCAGAAGCGGCTGATCATAGTCCGGAAGAAGTACCAGAACCAGGTGAGGAAGGAGTCCGGAAGCAGCAGTGGTTCCCGCCGCGGCGGGTTCGTCGCCCACCCGTTCGGCTGGACGGAGCCGTACAGGACGTAGTTCCTGATCCACCACCAACCTCCCAGGGCGAGCCCGAGGCCGACCGCCAGCGTGGCCGGCGTCCATGGCAGGGAGCCGATCGCGCGACGCGACGCGAAAAGCCGGCCGGCCGGATACGCGGACCGCTCCGGTGCCTGCCGCCCCGCACGCCGCAGGCGCCACCAGCCGACCAGATAGGCGGCGACGATCATGGCCGGCAGGGCCAGCGCGAACGCCTTGGTCAGCAGGGCGATTCCCAACCAGATCCCGGCCCGGGCGGCGGTGCGGCGACGCATGTCGCCGCGCAGCACACCCACGAGAGTGACGGTTAGCCCGCCGGTGGCGAGCATCAGGAGGCCGTCATTGTTGAAGGTGGCACCGACCCGGGTGAACCCGGGCACGGCGAGTGGCAGGGTCGCCGCGGCGAGGGCCGATGGTTGATCCAGTCCGAAGCGGCGTGCCGCCAGCCATGCCAGCAGGGGCAGCGGCGCGACCACCAGGATGTTCAACAGACGCAGGACGAAGACCTGCTGGTCATAGGCCCAGTGCTTGGAGCCTGGCAGGGCGTCGAGCAGCCTGGCGCCGACCACGTAGATCAACGGTGGATGCTGCACCATCTGGTTGGAGAGACGGCCGTCGCCGACGGGGGCAACCCCGCCGAGGGCGTCGAACGACTGGCGCTGGCCGCGTGGCGTCGGATCGATCTCGGCGAAGGACGGGGAGCCCCGCCGTTTCCCACCGGCCTGGAACATGTCCTGGAAGCGGCCGCGGTCGAAGTCGTCAGAGGTCGCGGCTACACCCGTCGAGATGATCTTTTTGCCTGGTGCGGGCCAGCCGACTCCGTGCTGCAGGCCGTAGACCATGTCCACGTGCTGAGCCTCGTCGTATCCCGTCCAGGTCGGATACACGAACGCGTAGCTGAGCAGAAGGCCGAGGTGAACCGCCGTGATGAGGAGCAATAACACCGGCACGCGCCGCGGACCGGGCATCGACACCGCCTCGGCGGCCTCGGCTCGCGCCTCGGCCGCCGGCCTGGTCCCTGCCGGCCTGGTCCCTGCCGGCCTGGTCTCCGCCGTGGAATCGGTGGTGTAGCTGCAGTCGATGATCGACGGCTCTGGGGCATCCATGGTTGACGCCAGCGTAGACGACCGATGTGAGAGGTTCGGACGAGCTCGGCGTGGGGTAACCGTTGCCTGTCTGTCGCACTCTTCTCGACACGGGCTGATCCTGGGCGGATCCTGAACCGGGCGGGTCACGGTGTCTGCGACACTCGGAAGGTGCGTTTTCTCGTGACCGGTGCCGCCGGTCAGCTCGGGTCCGACCTCTGCCGGCTGCTCGAGGCCCGAGCCGCGGAACCGGGCTCCCCGGTGTCCGGCTGGGCCGGTCTGACCCGGGCGGAATTCGACATCACCGATCCGGCCCGGGTGCGCGCCGTCCTGCGCGACCAGGCGCGTCCTGCGAAGATCCAGGGTGGGCTGGTCGTCTTCAACACGGCGGCCTGGACAAACGTCGACGCGGCGGAGTCGGACGAGGCCGGCGCCTATGCGGTCAACGCCACGGGGCCGGCGCACCTCGCCGCGGCCTGCGCCGAGGTCGGCGCGACCCTGATCCACATTTCGACTGACTACGTCTTCGACGGGCGGGCCGCCAAGCCCTACGAGGTCAACGATCCTACCGGTCCCGTCTCGGCGTACGGCCGGACGAAACTGGCCGGGGAGGAGGCTGTCCGAGCCCTGCTGCCCGATGCCTCGTACGTGGTGCGCACCGCATGGGTCTATGGCCGGACCGGCAGCAACTTCGTGAAGACGATCTCACGCCTGGCCCGTGAGCGGGACACGCTGTCCGTTGTGGACGATCAGGTGGGCTCGCCGACCTGGTCGGCCGATCTTGCGTCGGGGCTGCTCGAACTCGCTTCCTCGGCGGCACCGACCGGCGTCTACCACTGCACGAACGCCGGCGAGACCACGTGGTTCGGCTTCGCCCGCGAGATTGTCGCCGCTCTGGGCCAGGACCCGGCCAAGGTGACGCCGACGACGACGGAGGCATTTCCCCGTCCGGCCCGGCGCCCGGCCTACGCGGTGCTCTCCGGGCGGTCGTGGGTGGACGCGGGACTCACTCCTCCGCGGGCCTGGGACGCCGCGCTGTCCGCGGCCTTCGCCGCGGCGGGCGACGCGCTGCGCGGCTGATCGTTCTGCCGGGTACCGATCTTTCTGTCGATCGTTGCGCGACCGGCCAGCGTCGGCCCACCGCGCCCCGGCCGTGGGCGGGGGCGCGCCTGACTCTCGCCTGGTGTCCGGTCCCCGCCCGGCCCCGTCTGCCCGATCTACCTGGCTCTATCTACCTGGCCCTTCGGCGACGGTTCCCGGTGGGCGCCGATCGTGTTGGACTGGCACAGTAGAATTTTGCAGGATGAGAATAAGTGCGTGTGCTGCAAAGTTATCGAGAAAGAGGATATCGAGGGAGCGGATCGAGATCGGGGAAGCGGTGACGGGGAAGGATCCGACGGCGGCACCCGCGGCGACCGTCCCGGGTCGGGCTGGCGAGCCCGGGAGGTCGTCCGGGCCGGGGCTGCGGGAGCGCAAGAAGCGGCAGACCCGCCGGGCCCTGCGGGCCGCGGCCATCCGGCTTGTCGCGGAGCGTGGTCTGGAGAACGTCTCGGTTGACGAGATCGCCGCCGCGGCCGAGGTTTCCACCCGGACGTTCTTCAACTACTTCCCGACGAAGGACGACGCGATCGCCGGCATCGATCCCGAGGACATCACCGAGATCAGCACGGCGCTGGCGGAGCGTCCTCCCGAGGAGGAGCCGCTGGCGGCGTTGCGGGCGGTCATGCTGGACCGGGCCGCCCTCGTCGCACCCGATCAGGCCGAGCTGTGGCGCGTCCGGCTTGCGATCATCCGTGCCCATCCTCATCTGACCATGGCCTACGCGGCCAGTTGGAGTTCCTACGAACGTGCTCTCGCCGAGGCGATCGGCCGGCGTTGCGGGCTCGATCCCGATCGTGACCCCTACCCCGTCGTGCTGGTCGCGACGACGTTGGCCGTCGTGCGGACCCTGACCGTGCGGTGGCAGGAGTCCCCGGATGACGCTTCGTTGCCCGACACTCTCGGCCGCGCCTTCGACATCCTGGCCCGCGGCCTGGCTCCGCCCGGTCCCTCCGGCACCTTGGGCGGGTCCGGCGCCCCACCCGGGTCCGGCGGGTCCGGCGGGTCCGGCGAGTCGGACGGATCCGACGTGGTGGGCACCTCGAACGCGCCGATCATGTCGTCCCACCGGGAGCACCGGGAACGAGAACAGCGAGGACAGCGACCCGAATGAGATCGACCGAGCACGTCGACGTCAGCGACGACCATGAAGGGAACCGGTCATGACGCAGGCTCGATCGGCGGAGTCCGCCGAGCCCGTCGAGTCCGTGGACTCCGCCGAGTCCGCCGAGTCCGCCGAGTCCGCCGAGTCCGCCGAGTCCGCCGAGTCCGCCAGAACCGGCGCCGGCACGTCTCCGGCGCCCCGCGGCGGCGCCGCCGTGATCCCCTCGCCGGTCTCCGACCAGCGCCGGCTCTGGCTGATCATGGGAGCGCTGCTCCTCGGAATCCTGCTGGCCTCGCTGGATCAGACGATCGTGTCGACGGCACTGCCGACGATCGTCGGGGATCTCGGCGGCGCCACCCATCTCTCCTGGGTGGTGACTGCCTACCTGCTGGCCTCCACGGTGTCCACACCGGTCTGGGGCAAGCTCGGTGATCTGTACGGCCGCAAGATCCTGTTCCAGGTGGCGATCGTCATCTTCCTGGTGGGCTCGATGATCGCCGGTGCCAGTACGTCGATGGGGCAGCTGATCGCCTTCCGTGCCATCCAAGGGCTCGGCGGCGGCGGGTTGATCATCAGTGCGATGACGATCATCAGTGATCTCGTTCCGCCGCGCGATCGAGGCCGTTACCAGGGGCTGTTCGGCGCGACGTTCGGCGTGTCGTCGGTGGTCGGTCCGCTGCTCGGCGGCCTGTTCGTCGACCATCTCTCCTGGCGCTGGGTCTTCTACGTGAACCTGCCGGTGGGCGCGGTCGCCCTGGTGGTGACGGCGTTGGCGCTCCCGGCGACGAGGAACCGCATCAGGCACGTCATCGACTACCTCGGCACCGTGCTCCTGGCCATGGCAACGACCAGCCTCGTGTTGCTGACCAGCCTGGGCGGCACCACCTACGCCTGGGGATCACCGGAGATCATCGGGATGGGCGTCGCGGGAGTCGTGCTCCTCGTCGGGTTCGTGTTCGTCGAACGAGTGGCGGTCGAACCCGTGCTGCCGCTGACGCTGTTCCGGGTCCGGGTGTTCTCGGTGGCCGGCGCGGTCGGCTTCGTCGTCGGCTTCGCGATGTTCGGCGCGATCGTCTTCCTGCCGCTGTTCCTCCAGGTGGTGAAGGGAGTCGACCCGACGGACTCCGGCCTGCAGATGCTGCCGGTGATGGGTGGGCTGCTGCTCAGCTCGATCATCTCCGGCCGGCTCATCAGCCGGTGGGGCCGTTACAAGATCTTCCCGGTCGTCGGTACCGCGATGATGTCGATCGGCCTGTTCCTGCTGTCGTTCATCAGTCCCGACATCTCCACGCTGCAGCTCACGTTGTCCATGTTCGTCCTCGGGGTCGGGATCGGCGCGGTCCTGCAGGTCCTGGTCATGGCCGTGCAGAACGCCGTCGACTACCGGCAGATGGGCGTGGCCACCTCGGGTGCGACCTTCTTCCGGTCCATCGGCGGGTCGTTCGGTACCGCCGTGTTCGGCGCGATCTTCGCGAACCAGCTCAGGGGTAACCTCGCCGAGCGGTTTGCGGGCATCCCGTTGCCATCCGGTCTGTCCGCCTCCGGTTCCAACCTCAGCCCCCAGGTGCTCCACAGGCTGCCCCCGACGATCCGGGACGGGTTCGTCCAGGCGTTCTCGGACGCGATGCAGACCGTCTTCCTGGTGGCGGTGCCGATCGGTCTGTGCGCCTTCGCGCTGGCCTGGTTGCTGCCCGAGATCCGCCTGGGAAACACCGTCGGTGGCGCGCGGCCCGCGGCGCCGGGCTCGGCGGAGGCGGATGAGACCGCGGAGGTCCTCAAGTAGCCGCGATTTCGACCGCGCGTCGGCGTCTGCGCGGGACGCCCCGTCGGCACGCGGTCTTTCTGCTGCTGGTCGCCGCCGGGATCGCCGCTCGGGTCCTGGTGATCGTCACCTACCCGCCCGCGCTGATGTACCTCGGGGATTCGGCGGCCTACCTCGACCAGGCATGGCGGGACATTTGGCCGGGCGACTGGCGGCCGTCGGGCTACCCGATGTTCCTGCGGATCCTCGACGGCCAGGCCCACCTGACGCGGGTCGTCGTCGTTCAGCACCTGCTCACGCTGGGCGCGGCGGTGGCGCTCTATGCGGTGGCGCTGCGGGTCGTCCGCCGGCCGTGGCTCGCTGCCCTCGCCGCCACCCCCACGCTGCTCTCCCCGTGGGTGCTGGACCTCGGCCAGTTCGTCCTTGCCGACAGCCTGTTCGGGGTGCTCGTCTCGGTCGGGGTGGCGTTGCTCGCGTTACCGGGACGCCCTCGGCCCGTTGCCTGCGCCGCCGCCGGCCTGCTGCTCGGCGCCGGCCTGTGCGTGCGGACAGTGGGCTACGGCCCGCTGGCGGTCGGCCTGGTCGTCCTGCTCGGCACCGTGGTGGCCGACCGGCGGCGCGCGACTTCCCGGGCCGGGCCGGTTGCCGCTCCTCGGGCGGCCCGACCCGTCCTCGTCTTCGTGCTGGCCGCCGCCACGCCGATCCTGGCCTACTCCGGGTGGAGCGCCTCGGCGGGAGGGGGCTTCGCCGTCTCCGCGCACTCCGGGTTCTTCCTGTACGGGCGGGTGGCGCCGTTCGCGGATTGTTCCGCGCTGTCACGAGCGGACCTGCGCACCCTGTGCGACCCACGGCCGGTCGACGAGCGCGGTTCGCCGGTTCGTTACCTGTGGCCGGCCGGTTCCCCTCTGCGTCAGGGGCACCGGCACATCCCACCGGGACGGGAGGACCTCGCGGCCGAGTTCGCGGGCGAGGTCGTGCGTCACCAGCCGTGGATGCTGGTGACGACGTCGGCTCGGTACCTCGTCGGCTATCTCTCCCCGGTCCGGCATGAGACGACGAAGACCTCGCGGGCGGACACCTGGGAACTGCCGTCCGGCGTGACCAACGTGCTGACCCCGGACGATCCGCATGCCGACGACGGCTATTTCGTCGCGACCGAGGTGCACAACCCCACGGCGGGCTGGCTGGCCGGCTACTCTCGCCTGGCCTACGCTCCGATGCCGCTTGTGGGCCTGGGTCTGCTGGCGGGTCTCGCGGCAGTACTGCCCGAGGCCGTTCGCCGGGTGCGCAGGAGTGGGGTGACGGCGGCGTGGCCGGGGCTCGGGCGGCTGTTCTGGCTGGCCGCCGGGGCCGGCCTGTCGACCCTCGTGCTGTCCGCGCTGACCTCCGGATTCGACTACCGCTACCTCGCCGCGGTCATCGGGCCGATCGGATCGGCCGCGGTCCTGGGCGCGGCCGGCTTCGTTGCCGCGCTCCAAAGCCGGACCGCCGGACAGCGCCGACCGCCGGATAACAGCCCGCCGGACAGCTGACGCCAAGCGGACGATACCGTCGTATCCGCCAAACGATCGTCGCTGATGTTCGATGGGCTGACCGGCGTTGTGGCGTGGTAGTCGGGGCGACACTACCCGGCCGAGGCGGAGAGGGTTGCCGACGTGCCTGGCGGGGACGCGTGGCAGGCGGTCGAGACCTCCACGCAGGTGCCTGGGAGCGGTGCGGCGCCGGAGGTCCGGCGGGTGGCGGATCCGGGGCGGCGCTGGCTTGTGATCGGGGTGGTCGCGGCCGGCATGGTTTTCTCCGCGCTCGGCGTGCTCGTCGCCGCAGTCGTGCCTCCCTTCAGCTCGGCCGACGAGGCACAGCACACCGCCTACGCGTTCGACGTCGCCGACGGCTCGTTGCCCGTGCTCGACTCGCCCGTGCACTCCCGTATCCCGAGCATGCCGGGACTGCCCGCCGACTGCGTGGTGCCGCCGCCGCAGGCGCGGGCCGCGGTGGCCTCCCACGTCGATCGGCTCTGTGGGGGGCGCCTCGGCCGACCACTGGCGAACGTCGACCTCACCTACACCGCGAACCATCCACCACTGTTCTACGCGGTCGAGGCCGTCCCGCTCCGGACGGGCGTCGCGCTGGATCATCCGCTGGCCGGTTTCCGGGCCGCCCGCCTTCTCAACGTGGCGTTTGGGATTACCGCGGTGATCGCGACCGCGGCGCTGGTCCGCGGTGTGCTGCCGGGGCGGCCCGATGTCGCGGTCGGCGCGGCGGCGATTGTCGGCGTGGTCGGCATGTTCGTCCTCATCTCCGGCCAGGTCTACAACGACACCCTGGCGGTGGCGACCATCACCGGCCTGCTCGCGGTGACCGTTGCGATCATCCGCCGGGGGCCGGGGCCGCGGACCTTGGCGGCACTGGCGGTGCTCGGCCCGGCGGCGGCGGCGAGCCGGGCCAGCGGCGCGCTGGCCGTCGCGGTGGTCGTCCCGGCTTTCGCTGTCGCCGTCTCGATGTGGACGTCCGGTGGCGCGCTGCGGCGAGCCGGGCGTGGCCTGACGGCCGCGGTCGTGCTCGTCGCGCTGACCTTCGCCGCGACCGGCTGGTTCTACCTGCGTAACGTGCGCCGGTACGGCGATCCCACCGCCTCGGGCCGGGTCGCCGAGATGTTCCCGATCCGCGATGGGCGGACGTCGGCCTGGCAGGTGTCACGCGACAGCGACTTCTGGTGGCACATCTACCGCGGGTTCTTCGGACGTTCCGTCCTGCTGACCGGTCACGCCCGGACGATCGCCGTCGGGGTCGCGGTCGTGACCGGTGCGGGCCTGGTCGCGGCGGGGGTTCGGGTCCTGGGCGCCCGGCTGCGGACCGTTGCGCGGCCGGGCGCTCGGATCGCGGATACCACCGATACCCGGCCGGTGGACGACGGAGTGGACGACGGGCACCCCGAGGCGGATTCGCCGGGAGGTCGGCTGGCCGGCAGCGTCGTCATCGGCCTTCTGCTCACCCTGCACTGCCTGCTCGTCGTCGCCACCCTGGTGGGCTACGTCGCCGCCGGAGGCGCGCCGTTCACCCGGTACCTGCTGCCGATGCTGCCGATCCTCGCCCTCGTCGTCGCGGCCTGCTGCGGGTCGCTGCCGCTGGGCCGTCGCGGCCTGCCGACGGTCGCGGTCGTCGCCGCGCTGGCGGCGCTCACCGTGGTCATGCTCATCCGTGATCTGGCATTCAAGCGGCCCGCGCTCGCCCCGCTGGCGAACCTGGACCGGCTGCGGACCGCCTGGGACCAGACGGCCCCGGGCCCGCCCGACCTCGGGCTGTCGTGCCTGGCGGGATGGGCCGTTCTCGGCGGTGTCCTGCTCGTCGTCGCGTTATGGAAGCTCGCTGACCCGGCGGTAGACGGCCGCGGTGAGCTGCGCGGTGCGCCGCCAGGTGAACGTGCGGGCGTGCGCCCGGCCGGCGTCGGTGTCGCCGGGGGAGTCGAGCAGCTCCAGGATCGCCTCGGCGAGGTCGTCGGCGAACGAGTCGCGGTCGGTCTGCCGAACGAGCCGCACCGGACTGGTGGAGCGGGTGATGGTCAGCCCGGGGGCCTGGCCAGGGGTCTGCTCAGGGGACCGGCCGGCGGGGGCGGCGACGTCGACGAGAGCGGCGGTGACCTCCCGCACGGTCGGGATGTCGGCGGCGACCACCGGAGTCCCGGCGGCGAGCGCCTCCAGGGGGGGTAGCCCGAAGCCCTCGTACCGGGACGGGAAGCACAGCACGCTCGCTCCGGCGACGGTTGTCCGCAGTGCCTCGCTGTCGAGATAACCGGCGACGACGACGGCGTCGGACGGCAGGTTCGCCAGGTCCAGTGCCGGTCCCCACCCCGGAGGCCCGACGAGCACCAACGGCGGAGCGTCGATTTTCGCCGCGTGCAGCCGGCGGACCGCCTCCAGCAGCGCCGGGAGGTTCTTGCGGGGCTCCACCGAACCGACGAACAGCAGGTACCGCTCGGGCAGGCCACGGGCCCTGCGCCAGGCGAGGCTCGGCTTCGCCGTGGTGAACCAGGCGTCGTCGACTCCGAGCGGCGTCGGGGTCACCAGCGCGGGGTCGAGCCGGTAGGCCGTCACCACCTCGTCGGCCACCGCGCGGCTGGGCGTCAGCACGGCGGACGCCCGGCGCAGGCTGCGGGGGACCAGATCACTGTAGCGGGCGGACGCCGCCGTCACCGTGTCCGGGGTACGCAGGTAGGACAGGTCATGGATGGTCAGCACACCGCGGGCCCGGCGCAGCGGTGGAAGGACGAAGTTCGTCGCGTGCACGACGTCGGCGGGGCCGGTGAGCCACTCGGCGGGCGGGTACTCCGAGCGGGCCCAGGCGTCCTGCAACAGCCGGGCCGGTGCCCGCCGGGCCGCCGTTCGCACCCCGGCCGGCAGCGCGCCCGGCAGCTCGTCCAACCCGCGCCAGGTGAACGCCGTCGCCGCGAGTTCC
>NZ_CDWWXA010000081.1:0-21962 GCF_977971845.1 Frankia sp. CeCAU1
CCGCGCACCGGGTGGGAACTCGTCCCCACCCGGGGGATCCGGGATCTTGCCGCCCGGGTACGCAAAGACGGCATCCGCCTGTAAGCGTGTGACGGGTAGAGGTCCGCCTGCCCGTCACTGCGGGGAGGACCCCTGCCCCCCACACGTGTCCGTCGCGTTTCCGTCACGACGTCGGCCCCTCGGCGGAGGCCGTGCCGCGGCGGGTCGTCGGACGTCGAGCCGGCTGCCGGGACTGTTTCCCGTCTCAGGAACGGAGCGTGGCCGCCGTGGCCAGGGCGCCGGTGGTCCCAGGGCGCCGGTGCTCTAGGAGCCGATGCCGGCGCCGGTGGGGGCGGTGGTCCCGACCGGCCCGGCGGGCGCGGGGACCCCGGCGCCGGCCGCCGCGAGCGTGGGCGCCGCGCCCGGTGCCGGCCGTGGGTGCCGGGAGCTCAGGGCGAGCCAGAGCCGCAGCGCGGCGACCCACATCACGGTCGCCCCGGTCATGTGCAGGGTGACGAGGAGGGCGGGAACGCCGAGGAAGTACTGGGTGAATCCGATCGCGGCCTGCGCGAGGACGGTCCCGACCAGGGCGAGGGAGGTCCGCCTGGCCTCGTCGGGGGCCCCGGCGACGCGCACCGCGAACGCCATGGCCGCGGCGAGCCCGACCAGCAGCATCGCGCCGTCGGCGTGCAGTTGGGAGACGTTGACGAGGTCGAACCCGAAGCGGGCCGGATGATCGCTGTCACCGCTGTGCGGCCCGGCGCCGGTCACGACCGTGCCGAGGACGAGCACCCCCGCCGAGACGACCACCAGCAGGCGCGCCAGCCACTGCAGCGCGGGACCGACCTCCGGGGTCGGCGCACCCGCGTCCTGGCGGGCCCGGTGGTCCAGCAGGACCGCGTTCCACAGCAGGACCATGGAGAGCAGGAAATGGGCGGCGACGGTCGCCGGGTGCAGCTTCGTCAGGACGGTGATCCCGCCGAGCACGGCCTGCCCGAGGAAACCCACCCAGAGGCCGAAGGACAGCAGTCGAAGATCGCGCCGCCGTCCGCCCCGCAGGCGGAGCGCGACCAGCGGGGTGATCAGCGTCACGAGGCCGACCACCAGGCCGACGACCCGGTTGCCGAACTCGATCGCTCCGTGCAGGGCGTATTCCGAGTGCGGCACGAACGAGCCGTCCCCGCACTGCGGCCAGGTCGGGCAGCCGAGGCCGGAGCCGGTCAGGCGGACCACGCCACCACTCACCACGATCAGTGACAGCAAGACCACGTTGAGCGTGGTGAGGAGCCGGAAGGCGCGAAGGCTGATCAGCGGCAAACTCCGACGCTCTGTAGAAGCTGGCACGACTGCCATGGTAACGCCCTGTCCGGCGCAGGCCGCTCGGATCCTTCTCCGTTGGTCGGATGGTGCCTGCCGGTCGGACGGTGCCCGGTGACCGGACGGTCGCGGTGTCGGCTCTCCTCCCTGTCGGCTCTACTCCCAACGGAAGGTGCGGGCGGCGAGCGCCAGACCCGCCACCGCCCAGGCCACGAGCACGATCAGGGGGCGTGCCCCCGGACCGTCGCCCTCTGCCAGGACGGCCCGCAGCCCGTCCGACAGCGCCGCGGTCGGCAGCGCCTCGGCGACCGCCCGCAGCCAGCCGGGAAGCTGCGACAGCGGGAACACCACCCCGCCGATCAGCAGCAGCACCAGGTAGACGCCGTTGGCGGCGGCGAGCGTCGCCTCGGCCCGCAGGGCTCCGGCCATCAGCAGGCCGAGCCCCGAGAACGCGGCTGTGCCCAGGACGAGTAGCGCCAGCACCGCCGGAACCCCGACCGGCCCGCCGGTCGGGTCCCAGCCCAGCGCGAATCCGACCGCCACCAGGAGCACCAGCTGGATGACCTCGACGGCGAGCACCGCCAACGTCTTGCCGGCGAGCAGGACCACGCGCGGCAGCGGGGTCGCCCCGAGGCGTTTGAGTACGCCGTAGGAGCGTTCGAAGCCCGTCGCGATCGCCTGCCCGGTGAAGGCGGTCGACATCACGGCCAGCGCGAGCACCCCGGGGACGAGGAAGTCCACCGGCCGCTCGGTGGAGCTCGGCAGCACGTCGACGGCGGTGAAGAAGGCCAGCAGACCGACCGGGATGATCAGGGTGAGCAGGACGGACTCGCCACGCCGCAGGGTGAGTACCAGCTCAAGCCTGGTCTGTGCCGCCAGCATCCGGGCCCGCGACGCGGGCGCCGGAGCCGGGCGCAGATCGAGCAGCGGGACACCGGTCATGAGCGCAGCTCCGATCCGGTCATTTCCACGAAGACGTCCTCCAGCGTGCGTTGTTCGACCCGGAGATCCTCCGCCAGGATGCCGTTACCCGCGCACCAGGCGGTCACCGCGGCGAGCAGCTGCGGGTCGACCGTGCCCTGCACCAGGTAGTGCCCGGCCGGGCCCTCCCGCGCGGTGGTGCCGTCGGGCAGCGCGAGCAGCAGCCGGCCGAGATCCAGCCCGGCGGGGGCCCGGAAGCGCAGCTGCCCCTCGGCGCCGCCCCGGGTGAGCTCCGCGGGGGAGCCGACCGCCACCACCCTGCCGTGGTCGACGATGATCACCTGATCGGCGAGCCGTTCTGCCTCGTCCATGGCGTGGGTGGTCAGCACGACGGTGACCCCGGCCGTGCGCAGCTCCTCGACGAGCTCCCAGGTGTCCCGCCGGCCCTGGACGTCCAACCCGGCCGTCGGCTCGTCGAGGAAGACCAGCTCCGGGCGGCCGACCACGGCCATCGCCAGCGACAGCCGCTGCTGCTGGCCGCCGGAGAGCCGGCGGAACGGGGTACCGGCGGACCCGGTCAGCCCGAGCCGGTCCAACAGCGCCGCGGGATCCAGCGGGTGGCGGTAGTGCGAGGCGACGAGGCGCAGCATCTCGCCGGCGCGGGCGCCGGGATACATCCCCCCGGACTGCAGCATCACCCCGACCCGGGGGCGCAGGGCAACGGCGTCCGCCCAGGGGTCGAGCCCGAGGACCCGCACCTCGCCCGCGTCGGCGCGGCGGAATCCCTCGCAGATCTCCACGGTGGTTGTCTTGCCGGCGCCGTTCGGCCCGAGTAGCGCCGTGACCGTGCCGGTCGGGACGGTAAGTGACAGTTCGTCCAGGGCGCGTATCCGACCATCGGGCGTCGTCGGCGGTCGAGCGGCGTCGCCGGAAGGGACCGGCGGCGCCGGGGGCGCCTGGCGCACAGGGGGCGTAGGGGACGGCGTAGGGGGCGTGGAGAACGCCGCGGGACCGCGCCCGGCCCGACCGGTGCGGGTCCGCCGCCCGGACCCGTGAGGACGACGACCGGAACGCGGGGAAGCGGACCGCGAGGAATACGTCTTCACGAGGTCCGTGACACTGACTGCCAGGATCTCGGCCACCTTGCGATCCTACGGACATCGCGGGTCGGGCGGAGGGCCGGTCCGCCCCGGCACGAGGCCTTCGGCCGGGTGGAACGGGCACCACCGGGCGGCCGCGCCCTGGTCCCGTTGCTAGCCCCGTTGCTGCGGCGGGCGGACGGGCAGCGCCCGGCGGCGCCCGCCGACCGCCACCGGCTCGCCTGGCTCCACCAGCGCTCCCCAGGCGCCCAGCCGCTCGTACAGCATCGCCGGCGTGGTGCTGTAGAGCCGGGACAACGACTGCAGGTCGGAGCGACGCAGCCGCAGGACGTCGCGTGAGCTGTCCGACCGCAGGACCTGCACGATGGCGATCCAGCGCCGTAGCGGCCCGGTGCGGGTCGGGGGCAGCTTGCGCAGCCGGCGCAGGTCGATGACCAGCGGCGGCAGATGGTCGGTCTCGCGGCGATCGGCGGCCGGCGGTACCAGCAGCGTCGCGGGAACGTCGTACAGCTCGGCGAGCTCGACCAGTCGATGCACGCGCAGGGTCCGAGAGCCTCGCTCGTAGGCGCCCAGGGTCCCGGCAGTCCACCGGCCATGAGTGCGCTCCTGGACGTCCAGCAGCGACAAGCCACGCCGGTTGCGCGCCGCGCGAAGCCGGCGGCCGAGCTCCAGGGCGTAGTCCGCCTCGGTCACGGTCTCCGTCCGGGTCAGGGTCGACAGGAGACGCCAACCGCCCCCTGTGACAGATTGTCAGGCCTCGGTTCGTCTGGCAGCCGGTTCGACCAAGAAGCCGCGAGGGAACGTGGCCCTGGCGTGGTCCCGCGGTCGCGGGGCGCAATCCGGGAATCGCGACAGTGTTTTTCCGGCCGCGCCAGCCCCGTCAGCCCGGTCGGCCGGTCAGTCCCGGTCGGCGTCGTCGGCGTCCTTGGCCCAGTCCCGGGCCCGGTCCACGGCGCGCAGCCATCGCCGGTAGGACCGGTCCCGCTCGGCCCGGGACAGCCTCGGCCGGTACCGCTCGGCGCTGCGCCGATGCCCGGCGAGCTCCTCGCGGTCGGCGAAGAACCCGGTCGCGAGCCCCGCGAGGTAGGCCGAACCGAGCGCGGTCGTCTCGATGTTGTCCGGGACGTCGAGCTCGACGCCGAGCAGGTCGGCCTGGAACTGCATGAGCCAGTGGTTGCGGGCGGCCCCGCCGTCGGCCCGCAGCTCGCGCACCGGGAAGCCCGCGGCACCCATCGCCTCGACGACGTCCCGGGTGCGGTAGGCGATGCCCTCGAGCACCGCGCGGACGACGTGCGCCCGGGTGGTCCCCCGGGTGATCCCGAGCAGTGCGCCGCGGGCGCGGGGATCCCAGTGAGGGGCGCCGAGGCCGGCGAGCGCCGGGACGAAGTAGACGCCGTCGTTGCCGGTCAGGGAGGCGGCCAGGCCGGCGGTCTCGGCGGCGTCCCGGATGATCCCCAGGGAGTCCCGCAGCCAGTCGACGGCGGCACCGGTGGACAGGACCGCTCCCTCCAGCGCGTACCGCACCGGTTCGCCGTCGAGCTGGAACGCCGCGGTCCGCAGCAGCGTCGACTGCGGCGCCGGCAGGGCCGAGCCGGTGTTCACCAGCACGAAGGAACCGGTGCCATAGGTGTTCTTGGCCTGGCCGGGTTCGAAGCAGCCCTGGGCGAACAGAGCGGCCTGCTGGTCGCCGATCACGGCCGCCACCGGGATCCGCACGCCGAGGAAGGCGTCCGGATCGGTCTCGGCGTAGACCCGCGAGCTCGGCGCGACAGCGGGCAGCACCTCGGCGGGAACGCCCAGCAGGTCGAGCATCTCCGGGGACCAGCTCGCGGCGGCGAGGTCGAGCAGCAGGGTGCGGGATGCGTTCGTGACGTCGGTGACGTGCGCGGCCCCGGCGGTCAGCTTCCAGACCAGCCAGGAATCGACGGTGCCGAAGGCGATCTCCCCCCGGCCGGCGCGCCGGCGCAGCCCGGGGTCGTCGTCCAGGATCCAGACGATCTTGGTACCGGAGAAGTAGGGGTCGAGTACCAGCCCGGTGCGTTCCCCCACCGCACCCGCGTGCCCCTCGGCGGTGAGGCGTTCGCAGACCGCGGCCGTCCGCCGGTCCTGCCACCCGATGGCCGGGTGGACCGGGGCGGAGGTCCGCCGGTCCCACAGCACGGTGGTCTCGCGCTGGTTGGTGATGCCGAGGGCGGCGAGCTCCCCGGCCCGGCGACCGCAGCCGGCCAGGGCCGCGGCGACGGTGTCGACGACGCTGCGCCAGAGCTCGTCCGGATCCTGCTCGACCCAGCCCGGCCGGGGGAACCCGGGCCGGATCCCGGTGTAGCCGCGGCCGACGACCACCCCGTCCCGGTCGAGCAGGCAGACCGTGGTCCCGGTGGTCCCCTGGTCGACCGCCGCCACCAGGGATCCGCGTGCCGGCACGCTCATCTCGTTCCTCCCGCCCACGGGTCCGCTGACGCATGGTAAGGACGCATGGTAGGGGAGCGATGCACGGTAAGGAGAGGGACGCGGGGGAGGAAAGATAGACAAGGGGTAGGTAAGGCGGACCCGGCGTGCCGGGAACGGCGGCTCAGCCGAGGTTGGACAGGTCGACGACGTCGCCGGGCGGGGTGCCGGTCGCGGGCGTCCCGTAATCGTCGAAAGTGATCTCGTTGGTGGAGCGGCCGGCGACGACCACCTTCAACGGATAGCCGGGCCCGGTGTTGGCCGCCCAGAAGGCTGTTCCGTCGGGGCCCGCGGCCCGGACGGCCTGGGTGCCGGCCAGCTTCTCGGTCCGCACCGGGCCGGACAGCCCGACGACGTAGCTGGTCAGCGACGCGGCGAGCCGGTCGAGGGTAAAGTAGCTGTACTTCGCGGCGTCGGCGGGGGCCAGGCGGACCCAGCGGTCGGCGAGGAGGTTCCCGGCCGCGGCGTCACCGGTCCCCTCGTAGTAGGCGCGGCCGCGGCGGACGTAGGTGTCATCTTTGATCTTGAAGATCTGGGTCCGTTGACCGTACTCGTCAATGGTGCCGCGGGTGACCGTGCCGGACATCACCAGGTCGTAACCGGCGGGGGCGTCCGAGCGCGGGTCGGCCTCGGTGCCGACGACGTGGACGCCGGTCGCGGTGCGCAACGCCTGCAGGGTGCGCGTGCCGACCTCGCCGGCAGGCAGCTTCTCCAGCCCGTTGCTCTTCTCCCCGCCGCCACTGCAGGCCGCCGAGGTCGCGAGCAGGAAAGTCAGTCCGAGGGAGAGCAGCGCCCGCCGGACCCCGCCGCGCCACAGTTGTGATCGCATCCGCCCGTCGCCTCCCGCCTGAGATCGTCTCCGGGTCGGTGGCGGCCGGGCGCGACCGCGCGTCGCGACCGTCGGCCCGCTGGTGTGCCGACCTGGTGTGCCGACCTGGTGTGCGCGCCCGGGTGGGCGCGCAGGTATGGCAGTGGGCGCAAGTCTGGCATTCCGCCGCCTGCGGTCGCCGGTCGGGTACGGCCCGTGGGTATCCGTTGTGTGCTCACGTCCGGCGGATGTGATCTGCGTCATGGCTGTGGCGAAGATCGCCCCATTGGGCTGTAGTTCCGGCGACCCCAGTTCGACTGCGCCCAGGAAATAGGGCACACTGGCGTTGTGAAATACGACCACGACGGGACGAGCGGGACGGCGGACGGCCGTACCCGCGACCGGGTCGTGCGTCTGCTCCTGGAGGGCGGCTCGGCCACGGCGGCCGAGCTGTCCCGTCAGCTCGGGGTCTCCCCGGCGGCTATCCGCAGGCATCTCGATGCCATGGTCGCGGATGGCATCATCACGCCCACGGAGAGCCGGTCCCGGGGGCCGCGTGGCCGGGGACGCCCGGCCCGGCGTTACGCGCTCACCGAAGCCGGCCATCAGGCCGGTCCCAACGCCTACTCCGATCTCGCGGCCGGTGCGCTGCACTTCCTGGCCGAGGTGGGTGGCGCGAGCGCGGTCACCCAGTTCGCCGATACCCGCGCCGTCGACCTGGAGCGGCGGGTGCGCGAGGCGGTCGTGGCGGCGGAGCCGGCGGATCGCCCGGCGGCGCTCGCCGAGGCGATGACCGCCGCCGGGTACACCGCCAGCGTCTCCGAACTGCCCACCGGTCTGCAGATCTGCCAGCATCACTGCCCGGTCCAGTTCGTCGCGGAGCGCTTCCCGGCGTTGTGCGACGCCGAGACCGCGGTGCTGGCCCGCGTGCTCGACACCCACGTGCAGCGCCTGGCGACGATCGCGCATGGCGACGGCGTCTGCACGACCCACATCCCCGCGGGTCACCCGCCCGCGGATCACGCTGCCGTGAGCCACACCGCCGCGGATCATCCGCCCGCGGGCACGGCGCCCGGCACGGCTTCGCGTGCCCGGTCCGATCGGAACGGGTCCGATCAGAGCGGGTCCGGGAAGGACGGCTCCGCTCGGGTGCTGCCCGATTCCGCCGTGGCCGGATCCGGCCCGGCTCGGCCCGCGTCCCTGGCCTGTCCACCATCCTCGTCTTCGGAGGGTTTCGCCCTATGACCACCTCTGCCGAGACCGCCCTGGAAGGCCTTGGTTCCTATCGGTTCGGATGGGCTGACACCGACGCCTACGCCGCCGACGTGGAGCGCGGCCTGTCCGAGGCGGTTGTCCGCGGCATCTCGGCCAAGAAGTCCGAGCCGTCGTGGATGACCGACCTGCGCCTCAAGGGGCTGCGGCTGTTCGAGCGCAAGCCCATGCCGACCTGGGGTGCCGACCTGTCGGGCATCGACTTCGACAACATCAAGTACTTCGTCCGCTCCACCGAGAAGCAGGCCGAGGAGTGGGAGGACCTACCCGAGGACATCCGGGCGACCTACGACCGGCTCGGCATTCCCGAGGCGGAGAAGCAGCGCCTCATTGCCGGGGTCGCCGCCCAGTACGAGTCCGAGGTCGTCTACCACAAGATCCGGGAGGACCTCGAGGAGCAGGGTGTCGTCTTCCTGGACACCGACTCCGGACTGCGTGAGCATCCGGAGCTGTTCCAGGAGTACTTCGGTTCGGTGATCCCGGTCGGGGACAACAAGTTCGCCGCGCTGAACACGGCGGTGTGGTCGGGCGGATCCTTCATCTACGTGCCGCCGGGCGTGCAGGTCGAGATCCCGCTGCAGGCCTACTTCCGGATCAACACCGAGAACATGGGCCAGTTCGAGCGGACGCTGATCATCGTCGACGAGGGCGCCTACGTGCACTACGTCGAGGGCTGCACGGCGCCGGTCTACTCCTCGGACTCGTTGCACTCGGCGGTCGTCGAAATCGTCGTGAAGAAGAACGCGCGCTGCCGGTACACGACCATCCAGAACTGGTCGAACAACGTCTACAACCTGGTCACCAAGCGCGCCGCCTGCCACGAGGGCGGCACCATGGAGTGGATCGACGGCAACATCGGTTCCAAGGTGACGATGAAGTACCCGGCCGTGTGGCTGCTCGGCGAGCACGCCAAGGGCGAGGTGCTCTCCATCGCCTTCGCCGGTGCCGGTCAGCACCAGGACGCGGGCGCGAAGATGGTGCACGCCGCGCCCCGCACCTCCTCGACGATCGTCTCCAAGTCGGTGGCCCGCGGCGGCGGGCGGACGTCCTACCGCGGGCTCGTCCAGATCAACGAGGGCTCGTCGGCCTCCCGCTCGACGGTCAAGTGCGACGCGTTGCTCGTCGACACGGTGAGCCGCTCGGACACCTACCCCTACGTTGACGTGCGCGAGGACGACGCCTCCATCGGGCACGAGGCGAGCGTCTCCAAGGTCGGCGAGGACCAGCTGTTCTACCTGATGAGCCGGGGTCTGTCCGAGGAGGAGGCGATGGCGATGGTCGTGCGCGGCTTCGTCGAGCCGATCGCCCGGGAGCTGCCCATGGAGTACGCCCTCGAGCTCAACCGCCTCATCGAGCTGCAGATGGAAGGTGCGGTCGGCTGATGGTCGTCATCGACGCCACCGGTCGGCCCCCGGCCGCCTCCGGTGCCGTACCCCGTCCCGTACGGTCCCGTAACCCGCTCGACCACGCCGTGCCCACCGGACGCGAGGAGGCGTGGCGGTTCACCCCGCTGCGCCGGCTGCGCGGCCTGCCGACCGGCCCCGAGGCCGACGGCAAGGTCTCCGTGTCGGTCACCGCGCCCGCGGGGGTCGAGGTGGAGCAGCTCGCCGCCGCCGACGCCCGGATCGGTCGGGTGCTGACCCCGGCCGACCGGGTGGCCGCCTTCGCCCTGACCCGGTCGACGGGCGCGCTCGCCGTCACCGTCCCGGCCGAGGCCGCGCTCACCGAGCCGGTGGTCGTGCACCTGCACGGTGAGAGCCCCAGGTCCCCGGCCGGGTTCGTCGCGACGAGCGGCGACGGCGGGCGGCGCGGCTCCCCGGGCGGAGTGGCCTACGGTCACGTCCTCGTCGAAGTGGGCCCGTTCGCGTCCGCCACCGTGGTGCTCGACCACACCGGCAGCGCCACCTACGCCGGCAACGTCGAGGTGTACGTGGGGCACGGCGCCTCGCTCACCTTCATCACCCTGCAGGACTGGGACGACGACGCCGTGCACCTCGGCGCGCACGCCTACTCGCTGGGGCGCGACGCTCGGCTGCGCTCGTTCACCATCACCCTCGGCGGTGACCTGGTGCGGCTCAACCCGACCGTGGACTACCGCGGGCCCGGCGGCGACGCCGAGCTCTACGGCGTGTTCTTCACCGATGCCGGCCAGCACCAGGAGCACCGGCTGCTCGTCACGCACGAGCCGCGTTCCTGCCGCAGCCGGGTCACCTACAAGGGCGCGCTGCGCGGGGACGCCGCCCACGCGGTGTGGATCGGCGACGTCCTCATCGGCGCCGGCGCCGTGGGCACGGACACCTACGAGCTCAACCGCAATCTCGTGCTCACCGACGGCGCGCGGGCCGACTCGGTCCCGAACCTGGAGATCCTCACCGGTGAGGTCACCGGTGCCGGTCACGCCAGTGCCACCGGCCGGTTCGATGACGAGGCGCTGTTCTACCTGCAGTCGCGGGGGATCTCGCCCGAGGAGGCCCGCCGGCTCGTGGTGCACGGTTTCTTCGCCGAGATCATCGACCGGATCGACGTGCCGGAGCTGCGGGAACGCATCATGATCAAGATTGCCGGCGAGCTGTCGGCCGACCTCCCGGACGAGGCTGCGGACGAGGCTGCGGAGCCGTCGTCGGCGGAGTTGTCGGTGGAGGTGGGCGGATGACGACCGCGACCGGCGGTTCTGCCGCGGGCGGCTCCTCGGTCGCCCCGCGGTGGCACCGGGTGTGTGCCGCCGCGGACCTCGCCGAGGGCACCGCGATCGGCACCGAGATCGAGGGCGTGCCGGTGTGCGTGGTGCGGTCGGGCGGGGCGGTCTACGCCGTGCGTGACGAGTGCTCGCACGCCGACGTGATGCTCTCCCAGGGCGAGGCCGAGGACGGCAAGATCGAGTGCTGGCTGCACGGGTCCCAGTTCGACCTGGCCAGCGGCGTCCCGCTGAGCCTGCCGGCGATTGAGCCGGTGCCCACGTACGCAGTGACCATCGACGGCGACGACGTGCTCGTCGACGTCACACATTCGAACCCGGAACGAGGGTGACGGCAGCGGTGTCCACACTGGAGATCCGCAATCTGCATGTCTCGGTGGAGACGGACGGTGAGGGCACGCGCGAGATCCTGCGCGGGGTGGACCTGACCGTCCGCAAGGGCGAGACGCACGCGATTATGGGGCCGAACGGGTCGGGCAAGTCGACGCTGTCCTATTCGATCGCGGGCCATCCCAAGTACACGGTCACCGAGGGCAGCATCACGCTCGACGGCGAGGACGTCCTCGCGATGAGCGTCGACGCCCGGGCCCGGGCCGGGATCTTCCTGGCGATGCAGTACCCGGTGGAGATCCCCGGGGTCTCGGTGTCGAACTTCCTGCGCTCCTCGGTCACGGCCGTGCGCGGCGAGGCGCCGAAGCTGCGGACCTGGGTCAAGGAGGTCAAGACCTCCATGGCCGCGCTCGAGATGGACCCGGCGTTCGCCGAGCGCAACGTCAACGAGGGCTTCTCCGGCGGCGAGAAGAAGCGTCACGAGATCCTGCAGATGGCGTTGCTCAAGCCGAAGATCGCCGTGCTGGACGAGACCGACTCCGGCCTCGACGTCGACGCGCTGCGCATCGTCTCCGCAGGTATCGAGTCGGTGCGGGCCAAGGGGGAGACGGGCATCCTGCTCATCACCCACTACACCCGCATCCTGCGCTACATCCGTCCCGAGTTCGTCCACGTCATGGCGGCGGGGCGGATCGTCGACGAGGGCGGCCCGGAACTGGCCGCCGTGCTGGAGGAGTCCGGCTACGACCGCTACGTCAAGGGTGGCGGCGCGGCCACGCCGGCCGGCGTGGGAGTGGCGTCATGACGCTGACCGACGCGGCCGTGCGCCCGGGGTCCGGACCCCGGCTCGTCGGCGGGTTCGACGTCGAGCAGGTCCGCCGGGACTTCCCGGTCCTAGCCCGCACGGTGCACGGCGACCGGCCGCTGGTCTACCTCGACAGCGCCGCCACCTCGCAGAAGCCGCTAGCGGTGCTCGACGCCGAGCGGACCTACTACGAGCTGCACAACGCCAACGTGCACCGCGGCATCCACGTGCTGGCCGAGGAGGCCACCGGGCTGTATGAGGCCTCCCGGGACAAGGTCGCCGCCTTCATCGGGGCTGGCGACCGCCGGGAGGTGGTGTTCACCAAGAACTCCTCGGAGGCGCTGAACCTCGTCGCCTACGCGATGAGCAACGCCGGGGCCGCCGGCGCCGAGGCGGAGCGGTTCCGGGTCGGCCCGGGTGACGAGATCGTCGTCACCGAGATGGAGCATCACTCCAATCTCGTGCCGTGGCAGATGCTGGCCCGGCGCACCGGGGCGACGCTGCGCTGGATCGGGCTGACCGACGACGGCCGGCTCGACCTGAGCAACCTCGATTCGATTATCACCGAGCGGGCGAAGGTCGTCGCCTTCGTCCACCAGTCGAACATTCTCGGCACGATCAACCCGGTCGCGCAGGTGGTGGCGCGGGCCCGCGAGGTCGGCGCGCTGACCGTGCTCGACGGCTCCCAGTCGGTGCCGCACAACCCGGTCGACGTCACCGAGCTCGGGGTGGACTTCCTGGCCTTCACCGGGCACAAGATGTGCGCGCCCACCGGGGTCGGGGTGCTCTGGGGACGCTACGAGCTGCTCGAGGTCATGCCGCCCTTCCTCGGCGGCGGCGAGATGATCGAGCTTGTCACCATGGAGGGCTCGACCTACGCGGCGCCGCCGCACCGGTTCGAGGCCGGCACCCCGATGATTGCCCAGGTGGTCGGGCTCGGCGCGGCCGTCGACTACCTGACCGCGCTCGGCATGCCGGCCGTCGCCGAGCACGAGCACGCGGTGACGGCCTACGCGCTGGACGCCTTCGCCGAGGTGCCGGGGTTGCGGATCATCGGTCCGCCGACGGCGGACGCCCGCGGCGGGGCGATCTCCTTCGTGCTGCACGAGGACGACGGCCGGCCGATCCATCCCCACGACGTCGGACAGATCCTCGACGAGCGCGGCATCGCCGTGCGGGTCGGGCACCACTGCGCCCGGCCGGTCTGCCTGCGGTTCGGGGTACCTGCGACGACCCGCGCGTCGTTCCACCTCTACACGACGACCGGCGAGGTCGACGCCCTGGTGGAAGGACTGCACGGGGTCCGGAGGTTCTTTCTGAGGTGAAACTCGACTCCATGTACCAGGAGATCATCCTGGACCACTACCGCAACCCGCTCCACCGGGGGCTGCGGGATCCCTTCGATGCCGAAGTGCACCACGTCAACCCGACCTGCGGCGACGAGGTGACCCTGCGGGTGAAGGTCTCGGACGGGGTCGTCGAGGACGTCTCCTACGAGAGCGAGGGCTGTTCGATCAGTCAGGCGTCGGCGAGCGTCATGAGCGACCTCGTGATCGGCAAGTCGGTCGACGCGGCGCTGAAGCTCGAACGCGAGTTCCTGGCGCTGATGCAGTCGCGGGGCACCATCGAGGGTGACGAGGACGTGCTGGAGGACGCCGTGGCGTTCGCCGGCGTCTCCAAGTACCCCGCCCGGGTGAAATGTGCCCTGCTGTCCTGGATGGCGTGGAAGGACGCGACCGCCAAGGCGATGGATCCGAGCGTCGCCGTCGCCGGCGCATCCACCTCTGTCGCGTACCCCCGCGTCGCCCCCCTCGACGTACCCGAGCAGGAGAAGCCATGAGCGAGACGGTGACCGAGACGCGCTCGGCCGCGACGGGAGAAACCGCCGAGGCGGCGGATCAGCCCGCCGGGGTCCCGAAGCCGGTGCTGGACCCGGACCCGACGGGACCGGGCGCCCCGCCGGAGCTCGCCAGCTTCGAGGACATCGAGGAGGCGATGCGCGACGTCGTCGACCCGGAACTCGGCATCAACGTCGTCGACCTCGGCCTCGTCTACGGCATCCACGTCGCCGACGACAACACCGTCACCCTCGACATGACGCTGACCTCGGCGGCCTGCCCGCTCACCGACGTCATCGAGGACCAGACCCGCTCCGCCCTGGTCGACGGCCCGGACGGGCTGGCCGCGGACGTGACCATCAACTGGGTCTGGATGCCGCCGTGGGGGCCGGACAAGATCACCGACGACGGTCGCGAGCAGCTGCGCGCGCTCGGCTTCAACGTCTGACGGCCCCCGGCCCACCGGATGAACAACCGGTGGGGTTCGCGCAACGTACGGCTGGCTACCCAGCAACCACCGCTCACTCCGCCCGTATCCGCCCGCCAGGCTTGTAGGGTCGGAACCAGGCGATCGGCGTCGTCATCGGCCCATTTCGGCGGGCTTCCCGCCTCGTGGCGTGGTGTCCGGCCCCGCCGGTCGTTCGGAGATCGAGCCGGAAGACGGGAGCCTGTCTGTGCCGAGCCCGCGGGTCCTCGGTCTGGTGCTGGCCGGGGGTGCCGGACGGCGGCTGGCGCCGCTGACCGCGGACCGGGCGAAGCCCGCCGTCCCCTTCGGCGGGCTGTACCGCCTGATCGACTTCGTGCTGTCCAACCTGGTGAACGCGGGCTACCTGCGCATCGCGGTCCTGACCCAGTACAAGAGCCACAGTCTCGACCGGCACATCACGACGACATGGCGGATGAGCAACCTGCTCGGCAACTACGTCACGCCGGTGCCTGCGCAGCAGCGGCTGGGGCCGCGATGGTTCGCTGGCAGCGCCGACGCCATCCACCAGTCGCTGAACCTCGTCTACGACGACGCCCCGGACATCGTCGTGGTCTTCGGCGCGGACCATGTGTACCGGATGGACCCGCGGCAGATGGTCGCCCAGCATCTCGACAGCGGAGCCGGCGTCACCGTCGCCGGGCTGCGGGTACCGAGATCCGAGGGCAGGGCGTTCGGGGTCATCCAGACGGCGCCCGACGGCCGCACGATCGAGGCGTTCCTGGAGAAGCCCGCCGATCCGCCGGGTCTGCCGGGTAGCCCCGAGGAGACGTTCGCCTCGATGGGTAACTACGTCTTCTCGACGGACGTGCTGATCGACGCCCTGCGCAAGGACGCCGCGGACGAGGACAGCGTCCACGACATGGGCGGGAACGTCATCCCGATGCTCGTGGCCCAGCGGGCGGCGGCGGTGTACGACTTCGCCGGCAACGTCGTCCCGGGCACGACGGTGCGTGACCGCGGCTACTGGCGCGACGTCGGCACCGTCGACTCGTACTTCGAGGCGCAGATGGATCTGTGCGCGCTCGACCCGGTGTTCAACCTCTACAACCGGGAGTGGCCGATCCTCACCAGCATCCCCTCGCTGCCACCGGCGAAGTTCGTGCACGACGGCCAGCAGCGCACCGGCACGGCCGTGAACAGCATCGTCAGCAATGGAGTCATCATCTCCGGGGGCACGGTGCGCTCGTCGGTGCTGTCCCCGGGAGTGCGGGTGAGTTCCTGGGCCGAGGTCGACCACACGGTGCTCATGGACAACGTGCTCGTCGGCCGGGGGGCCGTCGTCCGCGACGCCATCCTGGACAAGAACGTGCACGTGCCGGCGGGCGCCCAGGTCGGGGTGGACAAGGACCGGGACCGCGTCCGCGGCTACACCGTGAGCGAGCAGGGCATCACCGTCGTCGGCAAGGGCGTCACGATCGCCGACTGAACCGGCCGCCATCCGCCCGCACCCGTCCCGTCCGCACCCGTCCCGTCACGGCACCGTTGGGAGAGACTGCACATGCGCGTCGCCATGCTCACCCGGGAGTACCCCCCGGACGTCTACGGCGGGGCGGGTGTGCACGTCGAGTACCTGAGCCGGGAGCTCGCCCGGCTGGTCGACCTCACCGTCCACCGCGAGGGGCCGGCGCCGGGCGGCGGGCCC
Organism: Frankia sp. CeCAU1; assembly: GCF_977971845.1. Classification (NCBI taxonomy): domain Bacteria; kingdom Bacillati; phylum Actinomycetota; class Actinomycetes; order Frankiales; family Frankiaceae; genus Frankia; species Frankia sp. CeCAU1. The sequence continues at coordinate 15,643 of NZ_CDWWXA010000081.1, forward strand.
GCGGGTGCGGCGCCGTCGACCGGCGCCGTCGACCGACCGGTGGTCGAGAGGGCGGGTGCCCCGGGGGTCGCCGCGGTCGCGGCGCACCGGGGCTGGGCCGCGCTCGCCGACGCGAACGACGCGCTGCGGACCGTGTCGATGGACCTGTCCATGGCCGCCGCGGCGGTCGGCGCGGACGTGATCCACTCGCACACCTGGTACGCGAATCTCGGTGGCCATCTCGCCGCGCTGCTCGGCGGCGTCCCGCACGTGATGACCTCGCACTCGCTGGAGCCCCGGCGTCCCTGGAAGGCCGAGCAGCTGGGCGGGGGCTACCGGGTGTCGTCCTGGTGCGAGCGGGTCGCGATCGAGTCGGCGGCCGCCGTGGTCGCGGTCAGCGCGGGCATGCGGGCGGACATCCTCGATGCCTACCCGGCGGTCGATCCGGCCCGTGTGCACGTCATCCGCAATGGCATCGACACCGACGAGTACCGTCCGGACACCGCGACCGACGTGCTGGAACGCCACGGGGTGGATCCGGCCCGGCCAACGATGATCTTCGTGGGGCGGATTACCCGGCAGAAGGGGCTGCCGGTGCTGCTGCGGGCGGCGGCGACGATTGACCCCCGGGCGCAGCTCGTGCTCTGTGCCGGGGCCCCGGACACCCCTGCGCTGCTCACGGAGATCACCGACCTGGTCGAGGGCCTGCGCGCCGGCCGCGACGGCGTGGTCTGGCTGCCCGGGATGCTGACGAGGCCGGAGGTGATCCAGCTGCTCAGCCATGCCACCGTGTTCGTCTGCCCGTCGGTCTACGAGCCGCTCGGCATCGTCAACCTGGAGGCGATGGCGTGCGGCACCGCGGTCGTCGCCTCCCGGGTCGGTGGCATTCCCGAGGTCGTCGACGACGGCGTCACCGGTCTGCTGGTGCCGCCCGGCGACCCCGGCGCGCTGGCCGGGGCCGTCAACGAGGTGCTCGCGGACCCGGTCCGGGCGGCCGCGATGGGCCATGCGGGCCGGGACCGGGCCGTCACCGAGTTCGGCTGGGCGGCGATCGCCGAGCGCACCGCGCGGCTGTACGCATCGCTGACCGGCGGCTGACGCCTCAGCTCGGCTGGAGCCGTCAGCTTGTCCAGGCCGTTTCGGAGACCGGGGAGCGACCGAGCAGCGGACGCCACCAGGCTTCGTTCTCCTTGTACCAGGCGATGGTCGACCGCACGCCCTCGGCGAAGTCGATCAACGGCGTCCAGCCCAGCTCGGTCCGCAGCTTGGTGGAGTCCAGCAGGTAGCGGCGGTCGTGCGAGGGGCGGTCGGGCACGATCGTCTTCAACGACGCGGGCAGGCCGAGCTCGGCGAGCACCGTGTCGGCGATCGTCTCGATGTCCGCCTCGACGCCGGATCCGACGTGGTAGGTCTCGCCGAGCCGCCCGCGGTCCAGAACCGCGTCGATCGCCCGGCAGTGGTCCATCACGTGCAGCCACTCGCGCCGGTTCGTGGTGGAGGCGTACATCGGGAGCGACTCGCCCTGCAGCGCCCGGGTCACGAACAGGGGGATGACCTTCTCCGGGAACTGGTAGGGACCGTAGTTGTTCGAGCAGTTGGTGATCGTCACGGGGAGGTTGTAGGTGAAGCCGTAGGCGCGTACGGCGTGGTCCCCGCCGGCCTTCGCCGCGTTGTAGGGCGTGCGGGGGAGGTAGGGGGAGTCCTCGGTGAAGGCACCGGGGTCGTTGAGGTCCATGTCGCCGTAGACCTCGCAGGTGGAGATCTGGTGGAAGCGGGCCACCCCGACCGTGCGGGCCGCCTCAAGCAGGGCCTGGGTACCCATCACGTTCGTCGCGAAGAACTCGCCGGGGCGGATGATCGCCAGGCTGTTGTGCGACTCGGCGGCGAAGTTCACCACCACGTCCACGGAGTGCTCCCGCAGCACCGACTCGACGAGCTCCTGGTCACGGATGTCGCCGTGGACGAACGTGACGCGGTCCGCGACGTCGGCGAGGTTCTCCCGGCAGCCGGCGTAGGTCAGGGCGTCGAGCGCCACGACCGCGTCCTCCGGATGCCGCGTCCGCCAGTAGCGGACGAAGTTCGATCCGATGAACCCGGCGGCTCCGGTCACGAGGAGCGTCGACATGGTGTGCCTTTCGATCGGTGCGCCTGCGCGGCGACGCATGCGGCTGGGCGGTGGACGGACGTCGCCCATGTTCTCGTGGCGGGCGGGCAGCGGCCTGGCCGGCGCGCGGCCACCCGGACGACGGCGGGTGACCGTGGGCGCACGGGGCACCTTACGCTCTGGCGCGTGGCGGACCTGTTCGAGGGTTATCCGGCGGCCACGGCGCCCGATGGCTTCCGTACTCTTGAGGTCATGAGCATCGTCGTATCGTGATCGTCGCGCGCCCGACCGTGCCGTCCCTGGTGGGCACGGTGCGCGGTCTACCCCGTGCCCGACCTACCCCGTGCCCGACCTACCCCGTGCCCGACCTACCCCGTGCCCGACCTCGGTCGTCCCGGTTCGCCGTGCTCTGGTGGGGTCCCCGCCGTTGTCCGTGTCAACCCGACGTCGCCGGTGTAACGCTCTGACGCTCGCCCGGCGTTGTCTGGAAGCCCGAAAGAGGCCCTACCTCGATGATCATTGTGTCCGAGCTCGAACTGCGTGCCGGAGCCCGCACTCTGATCGAGCCCGTATCCTTCCGGGTGCAGCCGAACGACCGGATCGGTCTCGTCGGGCGCAACGGGGCCGGCAAGACAACGTTGCTGAAGGTGCTTGCCCGGGAGGGGCTGCCGTTCGCCGGCACCGTCGACATTCGGGGTGAGATGGGTTACCTCCCCCAGGACCCGCGTACCGGCGATCTGGCCGACACCGCCCGTGACCGGGTGCTGTCGACGCGCGGTCTCGACGTTCTCCTGCGCGAGATGGAGAAGCTACAGCTGGAGATGGCCGAGCTGGTCGACGCCACGGCGCGGGACGCGGCGATCCGCCGCTACGGCAGCCTGGAGGAGCGATTCGGGACGCTCGGCGGTTATGCCGCCGAGGCGGAGGCTGCCCGGATCTGCTCGTCGCTGGGCCTGGCCGACCGGGTGCTCGCCCAGCCCATCGGCACCCTGTCCGGTGGGCAGCGGCGGCGGGTCGAACTCGCCCGCATCCTGTTCGCCGGGTCCGGCAACGCCGACGCGACCCTGCTGCTCGACGAGCCGACGAACCACCTCGACGCCGACTCGATCGGGTGGCTGCGGGACTTCCTGCGCGCCCACACGGGCGGCCTGATCGTGGTGAGCCACGACGTCGACCTGCTCGACAAGTGCGTGAACAAGGTCTTCCACCTCGACGCCAACCGGGCCACCCTCGACGTCTACAACGTGAACTGGAAGACCTACCTCAACCAGCGCGAGCTGGACGAGCGCCGCCGTCGCCGGGAACGCGCCAATGCCGAGAAGAAGATTGACTCGCTGAAGGCGCAGGCCGACAAGATGCGCGCCAAGGCGACCAAGGCGCGGGCCGCCCATCAGATGGACCGGCGGGCCGAGCGGCTCGCGGCCGGGCTCGCCGAGGCGCGCGTCGCCGACCGGGTGGCCAAGCTGCGCTTCCCGGACCCGGCTCCGTGCGGCCGCACGCCGCTGACCGCCACCGGACTGTCGAAGTCCTACGGCTCGCTGGAGGTGTTCACCGGTGTGGACCTCGCGATCGACCGCGGCTCGCGGGTCGTGGTCCTCGGGCTGAACGGTGCCGGCAAGACCACGCTGCTGCGCATCCTGGCGGGCCAGGAGGCGCCCGACGTCGGCCAGGTGCATCCCGGTCACGGTCTGCGTCTTGGGTACTACGCGCAGGAACACGAGACGCTGGACACCAGCCGCTCGGTGCTGGACAACATGCGGGCCGCCGCGCCGGGGACGTCGGACGTGGAGCTGCGTCGCATCCTGGGCGCGTTCCTGTTCAGCGGAGACAGCGTGGAGCAGCGAGCCGAGACCCTGTCCGGCGGCGAGAAGACCCGCCTCGCGCTCGCCGGACTGGTCTGCAGCTCTGCCAACGTCCTCCTGCTCGATGAGCCGACGAACAACCTCGACCCCGCCTCGCGCGACGAGGTGCTTGCCGCGCTCGCCACGTACCGGGGCTCGGTCGTCCTGGTCACCCACGACCCGGGGGCCGTCGAGGCCCTCGACCCGCAGAAGGTCCTGATGCTGCCGGACGGGGTCGAGGACAACTGGTCACCCGATCTGGCCGAGCTCATCACCCTGGCCTGAGCAGGGACCCTGCGCCGGGAACCGAACGGAGAACCTTTGTGAGTACGCAGGGCGGCACCAAGGCGGTCATGGCGGCACTGGCCGCCAATCTGGGTATCGCGCTGGCGAAGTTCGTCGCGTTCCTGGTCACTCAGTCGTCGTCGATGCTGGCCGAGTCCATCCACTCGGTGGCCGACTCCGGCAACCAGGGCCTGCTCCTGCTCGGCCAGAAACGTTCCGTCCAGCCGCCGGACGAGGAGCATCCCTTCGGGTACGGGCGGGCGCGTTACATCGCCGGTTTCCTGGTCGGGATCGTGTTGTTCAGCGTCGGCGGGCTGTTCTCGGTGTATGAGGGCGTCGAGAAGCTGCGCCATCCGCATGAGCTGGAGAGCGGGCTGGTCGCGGTCGTCGTCCTGCTGATCGCGGTGCTGCTGGAGTCGTACTCCTTCGCGACCGCCATGCGCGAGTCGAAGAAGACGAAGGGCGACCGGTCCTGGTGGCGGTTTATTCGGGAGGCGCGGGCCCCGGAACTGCCCATCGTCCTGCTGGAGGACCTGGCAGCCGAGCTGGGGCTGATCTTCGCGTTGCTCGGGGTCGGACTGACCCTGGCACTAGACGACCCGACCTGGGACGGCGCGGGAACGCTGGCCATCGGAGTGCTCCTGCTGATCGTGGCCGTCATCGTGGCGACCGAGGCGTACGGCATGCTGGTGGGCGAGGCCGCCGCCCCGGCAATGGTCGCCACCATCCGCCGCACGCTCGCCGCCGCCCCGGGCGTCGCCACGGTCATCCACCTGCGCACGCTGCACCTCGGGCCGGACGAGCTGCTCGTCGCAGCCAAGATCGGTATCGGGGCGGAACTGGCGATGCCCGAGGTGGCCGCCACCATCAACGGCGCGGAGGCGGCGTTGCGGGCCGCGGTGGCGGTTCCGCTGCGCATCTTCCTCGAGCCCGACATCCTCCGCGACGAGCCGGGTCGACGACGGGATCCGTCAGCCGGTGCCGCCGGCGAGGCAGAGCCGCAGCGCGAGCGCGCTCAGGGCGCCGAGGGACATCAGTACCACCGGCAGGTTTCCCGCCCGTAGCCTGTCCCCAGGCAGTTCCGGTCGGGGACGGGGCGCCACCGCGGCCACCAGCAACCAGGGGAAAACCGGCAGCCAGGACTCTTCGACGTCGCCCTCGGCCAGTCCGAGGACCGTCGCGAACAGCATCGTCGCGCCGGCCCCCACCAGCAGCGGCCAGCCCGGGGTCAGCCGCAGGCGGCGCGCCGCCCGGACGAGAACCGGTCCGCCGACGAGGACGACCACGGTCAGATCCACGGCGATCCAGGCCAGCGTGCCGGCGAGCCCCGGCCGTGGCGCGCTCGCCAGGGCCAGCCCGTCGGGCCAGGAGAAACCCCACGCGTAGAAGAGCCACAGCGGCAGAAGCGCACCCAGGCCGGTCATGACGTTGAGGATGGGGCGACGGCGGACGAAGTAGGCCGCCGCGACCGCCACGCCAAGCCAGACCGAGGCGTAGCCGAACAGCCCCGCGAGGCCGAGCAGCAGCCCGCTTGCCAGCGCCCACCACATCGAGCGCCGACCCGGTTCGCATCCGACCACCCCCACCGCGACGGCCAGGGTGGCCAGGGTGGCCGTGACGGCGTCCGGGGACGCCGCCATCCATCCGCTCCACGGGGCCAGGACGAGGACGGGGACCAGGCGCCGGGCGGCCGTCTCATGGCACAACGAGCGCACCGCGATCGAGACGGCGGGGACGACCAGCGTGCCCAGGGCGGTGAACAGCATCCCGATCGCGACCGCGCCGTGCATCCCCACCCTGGTGAGCACCCAGACGGTCAGGACGGGGCCCGGAGGATGGGTCGGCAGGACGGCCGTGGTCCCCGCCGCGGCGTGCGTGGTGGTCGCGGTGTAGGAGGCGAGGAAGCCGAGCGGATCGTCACCGACGGCTTTCGCCGCCGCCAGGAGATCCGCCGGGATGCGAAGATCCGCCGTGATCTCCCCGGGTGCGACCAGCGCGAGCGTGCCGCTCCACGCCAGCGATCCGACGTAGCCCAGGACGAGCAGGACGGTCCAGGGCAGCCTGTTCGTCGGGCCGGTCGCCATGGCCGGGGTGGCCGGGGTGTTCGGGGT
>NZ_CDWWXA010000082.1:0-17889 GCF_977971845.1 Frankia sp. CeCAU1
GGGCGGTGGGGGCGGGGGCAGGAAGGACGACCACGGGCAAAGCACATCACGTGGGTCCGACAACCCAGCCAACCCCGCCGGCTCCGCGGCGGGTCGGCGTCCGTAGCGCGGCAGCGATGGGACCGCGGTGTGGCGACGACCGGGACACTCGACGACCGGGACACTCGGGGGGCCTCTCACGCGTGCGCGTCAGGACGTGGCAGTGTCCTTAGTCATGACCGAGTGCAGCGACAAGGTCGCGCTCCTGACCGGAGCGGGATCCGGCATCGGTGCCGCCTGCGCCCGCCGACTGGCGAGGGCGGGCGCCCGGGTCGTCGCCACCGACCTCGACGCGCACACTGTCAAGGAGGTGGTGGCGACGATCGAGGACGGTGGCGGGGAGGCGCTCGCTCTGGAGGCGGACGTCACCGATCCCGATTCGCTCGAACGCGCCGTCCAGGTCACCGTCGGCACCTTCGGACGGCTGGACCTGGCGGTGAACAACGCGGGAGTGAGCGCGGGGCGCGAGCCGGTGGAGACCACCCCGGCGCAGGACTGGCAGCGGGTGCTGGACGTCAACCTCTCCGGCGTCTTCTACAGCATGCGGGCCGAGATCACGGCGATGCTGCGCGGCGACGGAGGCTCGATCGTCAACATGGCCTCGGTGCTCGGGGTGGTCGGGTTCGCCGGGTCGGCGCCCTACGTCGCCGCGAAGCACGGGGTCATCGGGCTGACCAAGACGGCCGCCCTGGACTACGCCACCCGCGGCATCCGAGTGAACGCGGTGGCGCCGGGCTTCGTGGACACCCCGCTGCTGCATGTCGACGGCCGGCCGCGGCGCGGAGCCGCGCTGTTCTCGCCGATCAACCGGCTGGGCACGGTCGACGAGGTGGCCGAGGTCGTCGTCTTCCTGCTGTCCGACCGGGCCTCCCTGGTCACGGGCAGCGTCTATCTGGCCGACGGCGGCATGGCCGCCCGCTGACCGGGCCCGCGGCGGTCAGGCCGGAGAACCGTCCCACCGGGCCGCGGCGAGATCGACCTGGTCGCCTCCGGGGCGCAGCGGCGTCCGGTCGGCGACGAGCCGGCGCAGGGCCTCGACCGGTGCGGCCGGGTTCGGTTCCCCGGTCGCCCGGATCACCCGGTGCCAGGGCACCTCGTCGCCGAATCGGGACAGCACGGCTCCAACCGTGCGCCCCGACCCGGCGCCGACGTACTCGGCCACGTCGCCATAGGTCATCACCCTGCCCGGCGGGATGCGCGCCACCGCATCCAGCACCTCAAGGGCGTGCGGACCCGGCGCGCCGCCGAGCGAGATCCGGGTACCGAGCCCGGCGGAGACGCTCGCCGGCGGCGCATCACGCCGGGCCCGCGGCCTGGGGCTCATCCAGGCTCCGTGGGGCTCATCCAGGCTCCGTGGGACTCGTCCGGGCTCCGTGGCTCATCCGGGCTCCGTGGCTCATCCGGGCTCCGTGGCTCATCCGGGCTCCGTGGCTCATCCGGGCTCAGTAGACCGGCAGCGACTTGTCGACCTGGATCGCCCACGCGGTCACGCCACCCTGGACGTGCACGGCAGAGGAGAAGCCGGCGCCCTTCAGCGTGGCGAGCGCGTCGGCCGAGCGCACCCCGGACTTGCAGTAGACGACCACCCGACGGTGCTGCGGCAGTTCGGAGAGATGCGCGGGCAGGTCCCCCTTGGGGATCAGGCGCGCGCCGGGGATCCGGACGATCTCCCACTCGGCCGGCTCACGGACGTCGACGAGCTCGATCGGCTCGCCGGCATCCAGCCAGCTCTTGAGCTCGCCCGCAGTGATCGTCGAGCCGGCGGCGGCCAACTGCGCCTCCTCCGAGACCGCCCCGCAGAACGCCTCGTAGTCGATCAGCTCGGTGATCGTCGGGTTCTTCCCGCACAACGGGCACTCCGGGTCCTTGCGGACCTTGATCAACCGATAGGTCATCTCCAGGGCGTCATACACCATCAGCCGACCGACCAGTGGATCACCGACCCCGGTCAGCACCTTGATGGCCTCGGTGGTCTGGATGGAGGCGATGGAGGCGCACAGCACACCCAGCACCCCGCCCTCGGCGCAGGAGGGGACCATGCCGGGAGGCGGCGGCTCCGGGTAGAGGCAGCGGTAGCACGGTCCGTGCTCGGCCCAGAAGACGCTGGCCTGACCGTCGAAGCGGTAGATCGAACCCCAGACGTAGGGCTTGCCGAGCAGCACCGCGGCGTCGTTGACCAGGTAACGGGTGGCGAAGTTGTCCGTGCCGTCGACGATGAGGTCGTACCCGCTGAAGATCTCCATGACGTTGGAGGCGTCCAGCCGGGTCTCGTGCAGGACGACGTTCACGTACGGGTTGATGTTGCGAACCGAGTCGCGGGCCGACTCCGCCTTCGAGCGGCCGACGTCGGACTGGCCGTGGATGATCTGACGCTGCAGGTTCGACTCGTCAACGGTGTCGAACTCGACGACGCCTAGCGTCCCGACGCCGGCGGCGGCCAGGTACATCAGCGTCGGCGAGCCGAGGCCACCGGCACCGACCGCCAGCACCCTGGCGTTCTTCAGCCGCTTCTGGCCGTCCATGGCGACATCCGGAATGATCAGATGCCGAGAGTACCGGCGGATCTCGTCGACGGTCAGCCCCTCGGCGGGGTCGACCAGGGGCGGAAGGGACACGCTTGCTCCTTGCGTTCGGTGTCGTCCTTCGACGATGCCACAGCGCGACGCGGCGTCGCCGGATTTGGGCCATCCGCCGGGAGGTCCCTCATCACGGGTACACGTCGGACATCGCGACGGCCGGCCCTCTGGTGCAGCGCACGGCGCCCCCGGAGTGTTCCCGCGGCTGCCACGGGTAGACCTCTTCCGACCCACCGCACATACAGTGAGGAGTTGAGTGCAGTGTCCTTCACTGACAAGGTCAGGAACAAGATGCGGGAGCTCCGCGGGCGGACCAAGGAACAGGCCGGCAAGGCCACCGAGAACCGGGACCTGCAGGCGGAGGGCCGGGGAGAACGCGGCGTCGCCGACCTCAAGAACGCCGGGGAGAAGGCGAAGGAGGCCTTCCGTCACTAACCGCCTTCTGTCGTTGACCGCTTTCCGTCACTGACCACCCGGTATCCACCGGCCCCCGGCTCCCGCGCCGGGACCGCTCCTCAGGTTGGTCGTGGGGAACCACTCCTCAGGCGGATCGCCGCGTCGGGGGCGTCTTCGAGGTCGGCGTCCTCGAGGCCGACCTCGAGGAGGCGGCCTTGGCCGCGGAGGTCTTGGCCGCGGAGGTCTTGGCCGCGGAGGTCTTGGCGGGCGACGTCTTCGTGGCGGCGTTCGTCTTCGCGGTGCTCTTCGTCGAGGACGGCGTCTTCCGGGCGGTCGACCGCGTGCCCGGGGCCGACGAGGCACCCTTGACCGAGGAGGTACGGCCGCCCCGCCGTCCATCGGACGCCTTGCCGTCGGACGCCTTGTCGTCGGACGCCTTGCCGTCGGGCCCCTTGTCGTCGGGCCCCTTGTCGTCGGGCCCCTTGTCGTCGGGCCCCTTGTCGTCGGACGCCTTGTCGGTGACCCCGGCAGCCGCGGGCCCCGCGTCACCATCTGCCACAGCCGCACCACCTGCCACGGCCGCTTCGCCGGGCCGTTCAGCGCGGGCGGCGGCTATGCTCGCGCGCAGCGCCGCCATGAGGTCGCCGACCGCCTCACCAGCCGACCCGCCCGGCGAGGCCACAACCTCGCGGCCGGCGACCTTCGCGTCGATCACGGCCTGCAGGGCCTCACGGTAGTTGTCGGTGTACCTGGTGGGGTCGAAGTCGGCTGCCAGGGTGTGGATGAGCGAGGCAGCCACCGACAGCTCCTGCGGGCGCACCACGACGTCCTCCTCGAGGAACGGAAAGTCCGGTTGCCGCACCTCGTCCGGCCAGACCATGGTCTCCAGGACGAAGACGCCGCCGCGCACCCGGAGCGTCGCGAGCTGCTCGCGTTGCCGCAGGGCTATCTTCACCAACGCGACACGGCCCGATGCGGCCAGCGCGTCACGAAGAAGAACGTAGGGTTTGGCGCCGGTGCGGTCGGGCTCGACGTAGTAGCTCTTCGCGAAGTAGATCGGGTCGACCTGCTCCAACGGGACGAACTCCAGCACGTCGATCGCCCGGGAGGTGGACAGCGGGAGATTCGCGAAGTCCTCGTCGGTGAGTACGACGGTCTCCCCGTCCGGCAGCTCGTAGCCCTTGGCAATGTCGGCGTAGTTGACCTCGTCCCCGTCGGCCTCCGCTACTCTCCGGTATCGGATACGAGACCCATCCGACCGTCTAACCTGGTGAAACGCGACATCCCGTTCCTGGGTCGCCGAGTAGAGCCTCACCGGGATGGACACCAGGCCGAAGGAGATCACGCCCTTCCAGGTCGCACGCATGTTCGCCCCTCACGTCACGTACCCCTATGGTGTCCCACCGGAAGCCCACGAGTAAGCCAGACAAGCGAAAAGCTTGAACCTATCAACAGGTGAAGATCTCCAGGACGCCAGCCGCCCTGGAGACACACCGGAGAACACCGACGACCGGCGGGGGATATATGTGCAGGAGGGCGGAACGTACCCAGGACGGGAAGCCTGGTGCGAGCGGGACACGGAGCCGGGAACGGCGCGGGAGCGGGGAGTGGGATGAGTGACGGACGCCACCGCCACGTCCGTGACGAGGCCGGCCCGGCCGATGGCGCGTGAGGGCCACCCGTTCCGGGCACATCGCGATCCGGACCCCGGACAGGTTCGGATCGTCCATTTCCGGCGCCCGCCCCAGCGGGTCGCCATAACGATGAGCGCAGGAGGACGTCCCCATGGGAGCACCCACCGACCTTCCGGCATCCGATCTTCCGATCGAGGCGCCCGACGCCGACGCCGTCGAGCAGGCCCGGGAGATACGTCCGGCCGGCCCGGCGCTGCGCTGGCTACCTTCGGCGCCACCCGTCGAGGCCGACGAGTACGACGTCGTCGAGCAGAGCATCGTGGTCGAGACCGACGAGGACGACGACTACCGCTGACCCGACTACCAGCGACCCGGCGCCACCCCGCGCGAGCGACAAGCAGGCCGGCTGGTTTCGTTTCGACGAACGCCAGCCGGTCGGACCCCGCGGGTACTGTTGACCGCATCAACCAGGAGGTGCGCCATCAGCCAGGAGGTGCGCCGGTGACCGCCGAGCCAGCCCCGCCCGACGCACGACCGGGCAGGGCTCCCCGGCTCCCCCGCACCGCGCGCCGCTTCCAGCTTCTGGGAGCCGCCCGCGAGGTCTTCGTCGCCCAGGGCTACCACGCAGCGGCGATGGACGAGATCGCCGAGCGGGCCGGCGTCAGCAAACCGGTGCTGTACCAGCACTTCCCCGGCAAGCTCGAACTCTATCTCGCGCTGCTCGACGAGCACGCCACCCAGCTGGTGACGAGCGTCCAGGACGCGCTCGCCTCCACCTCGGACAACCACGCGCGCATCGCCCGGTCCATCCGAGCGTACTTCGACTTCGTCAACGACCCCTCTGGGGCACACCAGCTCGTGCTGGAGTCGGACCTGCGCAACGAGCCCGCGGTCCGCCAGCGCATCGAGACCGCCTTCGCCCAGTGCGTGCGGGCCATCGCCGCGACGATCGTCGCCGACACCGGGCTGCCCCAGGACGAGGCCGACCTGCTCGCGGTCGGGCTGGTTGGGCTGGCCGAGACGGCGTCGCGCTGGTGGCTGGTCCGCGGTGCCACCGTGGAAAAGGAACGGGCCATCGAGTCGATGGTGGAGCTGGCCTGGCGCGGCATCGGCGGCTACCCCCGCCAGGAGCACCGGGATGCCGCGGGCACGAACACGGAGCCGCACAAGGAGGTCCCCCCCGCCGGCTGACGTCGTCCGGCGCACCGGGTGTGCCGGACGCACCGGGTGTGCCGGACGCACCGGGTGTAACGGACACATCGGGCAAGCGTTTGCCGGGTGCGCGGATGTGCCCGGAGCGAACACGCCGCCCCTGCCGCGGTGGAGAAGTCCCGGAAGCCATAGTGTGGGCGGTGATCCAAGATCGGCGGCGCTCGTCCGCCGACGGTAGGTCCGACGAAGGCGGAGGTCATCGGGTGGAGGTCAAGATCGGCGTCCGGCAGGTCAGCCGGGAGCTGGTACTGGAGAGCAGCCAGTCCCCGGAGGCTGTCGCCGCGCTGGTGAATGAGGCGGTCAAGGCCGACAACGGGGTGCTGACCCTCGTCGACGACAAAGGCCGGCAGGTGATAATGCCGATCGCGTCGCTGGCCTATGTGGAGATCGCCGCGACCACGACTCGACGAGTGGGCTTCGGCGCCGTCTAGGCCCCGGCCGACCACCGGCAGCGGTCCGCCGGCCGGCCCGCCGGGGAGCCGACCGGCGTCGCCGCGCCGGTCGGCGGGCCCGGATCAGGCGGACAGGCCCAGTGCCGCCATCCGCCGGCCATGCGCCGCCATGATGCGGTTGAAGATCGCCGCCAGCGCCTCCAGGTCGCCAACCCCGACCAACAGCCCGGTGAGCGCGTCGCGATCGACCCCGACCCGCTGGGCCTGCGTGAGCGCCTCACCGACGAGCCGACGGGCCCACAGCGCCAGCCGCCCGGCCACCGTCGGGTTGGCGCTGATCGCCGCGCGCACCCGCTCGACCGCGAAGGCTGCGTGCCCGGTGTCGTCGAGCACCTTCAGAACCAGTTCGCGTGACGGTGACGGAAGCCGCGCCGCGATCTCGCGATAGAAGTCCGCCGCGATGTTGTCCCCCACGTAGGCCTTCACGAGGCTCTCCAGCCAGTCGGCCGGGGCGGTCGAGTTGTGGAAGGCGGTCAGTGGCGCGATGAACGGGGCCATCGCGAGCTCCCGGTCGACGCCGAGCCGGTCCAGCTCGTCGCTGATGGCCTGGAAATGGGCGAACTCGGCGGCGGCCATCTTCGCCAGGGCGATCTTGTCGGCAACGGTCGGTGACATCCGCGCGTCGGTGGCCATGCGCTCGAAGGCGGTCAGCTCGCCGTAGGCGAGCAGGCCCAGCAGATCCACGGTCGCCTGGTCCACGGTCGGTGCGGGTCCGGCATCCGGGGACGGGGGCACCCGATTGTCAGAGTCACCTACCTGACCGGGGGCGGTGATGGCGATGGGTGTCGCCGGGCCGGCCGGGGTCCGTGTCGTCTGTGCCACAGGCGCGATTCTGACACCCGCCGCAGTCGCTGTCGGCAAACACTCCTGCCAAGGAGCCCCCACCCGGGGTTACACCGGCTATGCTGGGGGCAGCCAGGGGTCGTTATGTCACCTCGGCCGCCGTGTAGCAGGCGTCGCCTCGTCACCTGTGCACCCAGAGTTGCCATCGAGGGCACCGGGGCACATGGATTTTCGGGTCGCGGGCGCCGCGCGGCTCACCCGAGCGGGTTCAGCGTAGACACCGCTCAGAGAAGACCAGGAGCGTCCCGCTGTCCGTCACAGCTGAAGTACCCACAGATGATCTGACTCCCTACGAGACACAAACCACCCCCTCCAGCCCCGGGTCCCCGGCGGCACCGACCTTCGCGGAGCTCGGCGTGCGCGCCGAGACCGTCTCGGCGCTGACCGAAGCGGGCATCGTGCACGCTTTCCCCATCCAGGAGTTGACGCTTCCACTCGCCCTGGCCCGCAACGACATCATCGGGCAGGCCCGCACCGGCACCGGCAAGACCCTCGCGTTCGGCGTCCCGGTGGTGCAGACGGTGCTGGCGGCCAAGGAGGGTGCCGACGGCCGTCCGCAGGCCCTCGTCGTGGTGCCCACCCGTGAGCTGTGCGTCCAGGTGACCGCGGACGTCACCCGCGCCGGCGCCCGCCGTGGCCTGCGGGTGCTGTCCGTCTACGGCGGGCGTGCCTACGAGCCGCAGCTGTCCGCGCTGCGCGCCGGGGTCGACATCGTCGTCGGCACGCCCGGCCGCCTGCTGGACCTCGCCCGCCAGCACGTGCTCGACCTGGCCGGCGTCGGCACCCTGGTCCTCGACGAGGCCGACGAGATGCTCGACCTCGGCTTCCTGCCGGACGTCGAGCGCATCATGTCGCAGCTGCCGACCGAGCGGCAGACGATGCTGTTCTCCGCGACCATGCCCGGCCCGGTCATCTCCCTGGCCCGGCGGTTCATGAAGCGGCCCGTGCACGTCCGCGCGGAACAGCCGGATGAGGAGCGCACGGTCCCGACCACCCGTCAGCACGTCTTCCGCGCCCACGCGCTGGACAAGATGGAGGTGCTGGCCCGGGTCCTGCAGGCCGGCGGCCGGGGGCTCGCCATGGTGTTCGTGCGGACCCGGCGCACCGCGGACAAGGTCGCCGAGGACCTCGCCAAGCGCGGCTTCGCGGCCGCGGCGGTGCACGGCGACCTGGGCCAGGGCCAGCGCGAGCAGGCGCTGCGCGCCTTCCGCTCCGGCAAGGTCGACGTCCTGGTCGCCACCGACGTGGCCGCCCGGGGCATCGACATCAACGGTGTCACCCACGTGGTCAACTACCAGTGCCCCGAAGACGAGAACGTCTATCTGCACCGCATCGGCCGCACCGGTCGGGCGGGCGAGAGCGGGGTGGCCATCACCTTCGTCGACTGGGACGACCTGCCGCGGTGGACGCTCGTCAACAAGGCGCTCGCCCTGCCGTTCGATGGCCCGGTGGAAACCTATTCCACCTCCCCCCACCTGTACGAGGCGCTCGGCATCCCGGCAGGCGCGAAGGGCACCCTGCCGCACGCGGCGCGGACCCGCGCCGGGCTCGCGGCCGAGGACATCGAGGATCTCGGGCAGTCCGGTCGCGGCGGGCGCCGCGGCTCGCGGACCGGGCGTGACCAGGACCGTTCCGAGCCGGCGGCGGTGCCGGCCCGGACTCGCGCCCGTCGGCGCACCCGCGGCGGTGGTGCGGCGGCCGCGGGTGCGGGGCTGGCCATCGCCGCGGACCCGGCGGACCCGGTCGACGAGGACGGCCGGAAGGCCGGCGCACCCGTGGTGGACGGTGCCGGGCAGACCGGGCTGGTCGAGTTCACCGGGACCGCCCCGCTCACCGACACCGACACCGACACCGACACGGACACCGGCACCGCCCGCGTCGTCTCCGCCCTGGCCTCGGAGACGGGCGTCGAGGCCGAGGAGTCGCCGCGCCGCCGGCGCCGGCGGCGCGGCAACCGTGGCCGCGCCGCGGGCACGATGCGGGAGGCCGGCGACGGCACCGAGGCCGACGCCGACGCCGGCACGCCGCCCCGAGCCGAGTCGGCCTGACACCCCGGCCCCGGCCCCGCATACCCACGGGGGTCGCCGGTCCGCGGGGGTCGTCAGCCCGCGGGCCGAAAATGCAGGCCCAGCCGGACCCAGCTCAGCCGCCGGCACGAGGGACAGCGCACCAAGGAGGGATGCCGGAGTCGGACCAGCGGTAGATGGACGCTCGGCGTCAGGACGCGCAGCGCGTGCCAGGCGCCGAGGGAGCTGGTCTGCCCGCATCGGGAGCAGCTGACGGTCAGGCTGGTGTTCGGCGGTGTCACGGGGCGGACGCCGCTGTACAACGCACGCTTTCCATGCGCGTCGCGACCCACCGTTGATCTCGCGCGAACCGGAGTGACCAGGGGAGACCGGGCGCCACGTGGACGCAGCCGGTCGAACCCGGCCGTCGCCCGGTCCTGCGCCTGCCTCCCGCCCGGCACCCGGCCGGGTGTCCGCCCGAGCTCGTTCACCGCCGGCTCACACCCGCACCTCTCCGGTGCAGGTCGGTTCGCCGACCTGCACCGGAGGACGGGAATGGTCCCGCATGCCCGCGGGTTGGCCGTCCCCCTCCCGAGGGCGTTGCCGCCGACCGGGCGAGGTGGTCCCCGGGCCGTCAACGGTTTCGGCGGCCTGTCCAACCGCGGTCCCGGCAGGGTCAGCGATGCCGGCGATGCCGGCGGCAGTGCCCACCCCCGCAACCCCGGCGATGGCACGGGCATGCGACCGGTAGGCCTCGGCCCCCTTGGAGCGCCGCGCGGTCGTCAGGATGGACCGCCCCGTTCCCGGCGCCTCGGCGAAGCGCACCGAGCGGGCTACCGGCGGCGCCAGCACCGCGATGTCGTACCGGGCGGAGACGTCGGCGAGCACCGCCCGGCAGTGCGCCGTGCGACCGTCGAACAGGGTCGGCAGCACGCCGCGGACCCGCAGGCCGGGATTGGTCAGCCGCTGCACGTCGTGCACCGTGTCCAACAGCTGGCCGACGCCGCGGTGGGACAACGTCTCGCACTGCAGCGGCACGATGACCTCGTCCGCCGCCGTCAACCCGTTGATGGTGAGCACGCCCAGGGAGGGCGGGCAGTCGATGAGGATGAAGTCGTACTCGTCGACGATCTCGGCGAGGGCAAGCCGCAGCGCGTGCTCCCGCCCGGTGCGTGACAGCAGCACCGCCTCGCAACCCGCCAGCTCGATGGTCGCGGGCAGCAGATCGGTGCCGTCCGGTGTCCTGGTGATGATGATGCCAGCGGACAACCGTCCCAGCAGGACGTCGTGCACCGACAGTTCGAGGGCATCCGGATCCAGCCCGAGCGAAAAGGTCAGACATGCCTGTGGGTCGAGATCGACCAGCAGGACCCGACGGTCCAGCTCGCACAGCGCGGCACCGAGACTCGACACGGAGGTCGTCTTGGCAACGCCGCCCTTCTGATTCGCAACAGCGAGTACTCGGGCCACACCGATCAGTGTGGGGGCGTGACCGATCCGTCACAACACTTGACGGGCGAAAATCTCGACGCGCCCCCGAGGCCACTCCGCAATCACCCTGAGTCGGACACCGACCAGCCATCCGCAACCCCGGTAGATCCGGGGGTACCACTCGTCTCATCCAGTGTGCGCCGCCGGGCGCGGGTCAGTTCGAGGCGGGGGCGGCGGTCTGCACCACCTCAAACGACCACAGCGTGGCCGCGGTGGCCGCGGGGGCACCCTGCCCCCCCGCCGGGGCCCCGTGGCCCGCAGGAGCGCCCTGACCGGCCGCGGCCTGCTCCGCGGCCTGCCGGTGGCCCTCACCGAACGCCTGCGAGGACTGCCACTTCTGGAAGTCCTCCTCGCTACGCCAACGGGTGTAGACGAGGTAGGTGTCCGTGCCCTCGATCGGGCGCAGCAGCTCGAACCATTCAAACCCGTCGGCCTGCTCCACCATCCCGGCGCGGCCGGCGAACCGCTTCTCCAGGGTGTCTCGCAGCTCTGCGGGCACGGTCAACACGTTGATCTTGACAACGCTCATGTCTTCAACCGTAGTGCGCGGGATCCATCACCGCACCGCTAGAGTCCCCCGACGTGCCAGGTCTTCCCCGTGTCGCCGTCCTCGGTCTCGATGCCGCCGGAGCCGCCGCGACAATCACACTCGCCGACGGTGGGCTGACCGTCACCGCGTTCTCCGAGGGCCCCACGCCGCCGCCGTCCCTCGCCGAACTCGCCACGCACGGTCTGACTGATCGTGTCGTCGCCGTGACTCCCGCTACGTTGCGCCTGGTCGGAGCCGCCGCGCTCGGTCCGCCTTTTGAGGTGCATGGCGCTCCCCACCCGGATGGCGAAGCCCACCCGCTCGGCGTTTTCGAGGCCGTGGTGCTCACCGGCCCGGCGGCGCGGCTAGGTCCGGCCGGGACTGGCTCAGCCCGTTTCGGCGAGGTCTTCGATCTCGAGGTTCCCTGGCTGTTCCATGTCGCGGGTCCCGCGCGGCTCGCGGCCGCCCAGGCCCGGTGGATCGGGGAATACCTGCGCGGGCGGTACGCGCCGCCGTCGCCCGATGAGATGGCTGCTCGCCCGCGACTGGCCGGCCGATCGCTGCGCGGCGGGACACACGGTCAGCTGACAGCGCTGGACCGGGAGCTGCACGCGGGGCATGCCCGGGCGGCCGAAGGCGGCTACCCGATGCCCCAGCCGCCTGGGACAACCCTCAACCCGGGGTAGCCGGCGGGGTGAGACGGGCAAGCCGCCGCGCCGCGGCCTCCAGGGTCGTGAGTTTCTTGGGGAAGCCGAACCGGATAATGTGGCGGCCGTCCGCCGGGTCCGCGAAGAACGACGAGCCGGGAACGGTGGCGACCCCGATCCCGGTGACCAGCCGGTGAGCGAAAGCCACGTCGTCACCGGCCGGGTCGAGCGCGCGGGTGTCGCACATCACGTAGTACGCCCCGTCCGGTTCCCGGAAGGTGAAGCCGGTCCGGGCGAGGGCCGCGCAGAGCAGGTCCCGCCGTTCCTGGTACTGCCGGGCGAGATCGACGTAGTACGTCTGCGGCAGGTTCATCGCCGCCACCCCGCCGGCCTGCAACGGTGCCGCCGCCCCGACGGTGAGGAAGTCGTGCACCTTGCGGATCGCCGAGGTGTAGGCGGCGGGCGCAATCGTCCAGCCGACCCGCCAGCCGGTCACCGCGTAGGTCTTGGACAGCGCATTGATGGTGACGGTGCGGTCCTCCAACCCGGGAACGGTGGCCGGCGGGATGTGGCCGCCCGGGCCCAGGTAATGGATGTGCTCGTAGATCTCGTCGGTGAACACGAGCGCGTCGTGGCGCTGGCAGAGCTCGGCGACGAGGTCCAGCTCGGCGCGGCGCACCACCTTGCCGGTCGGGTTGTGCGGGGTGTTCAGCACGATGGCGCGGGTGCGGTCGGAGAACGCCGCACGCAGCTCCGCCTCGTCGATCGTCCAGTCCGGGGCATGCAGGCGGACGAGCTTCGGCCGGGCGCCGGAGAGGATCGCGTCCGGGCCGTAGTTCTCGTAGAACGGCTCGAACATGATCACTTCGTCACCGGGGTCGACCAGCGCGAGCATCGCCGCGATCATCGCCTCGGTGGAGCCGCAGGTCACACAGATCTCGGTGTCGGGGTCGACCGACCAGCCCGGGTAGGTTCCGGCCACCTTCGCGGCAACGGCGGCGCGGAACTCCGCGGCTCCCCACGTGATGGCGTACTGGTTCACGTCCGCGTCGATGGCGGCCCTGGCCGCCTCCTTGAGCTGCGGCGGGCAGGCGAAGTCGGGGAAGCCCTGCGCGAGGTTCACGGCGTCGTGCGCGAGAGCGAGCCGGGTCATCTCCCGGATCACCGATTCGGTGAAGGTCGCGGCCTTCGCGGAGACCCGCGGCCGGGCGGGCGTGGCGGTCTGGTCGGGCACCGTCTCATGATGACGCCTCTCCCGGCCCGGTGTCCGACGCCCCGGTGTCCGACGCCCCGGTGTCCGACGCCCCGGTGTCCGACGCCCCGGTGTCCGACGCCCCGGTGTCCGGGCCGACCCGCCGGTCGCCGGCGCCCCGGTACGCCGATGCCTCAGTCCTCGTCGCCCTCGTCGCCGAGGGCGTCCCAGGGCTGGCGTTCGGGGCCGGCTGCCTGCCCCTCGGGGCAGTGGCTGCGGAAATCGCACCACGAGCACAGGGGGCCGGGGCTCGGCGGAAACGCCCGTTGCGGATCCTCACCCGCCCGCAGGGCCTCCGTCGCGCGCACGGCGTCCGCCGCGACCGACTCCGCCCGCCGCACGTGCCGGGCGATGCTCGCCTCGGTATGCTCGGCGGCCGCGACCCGCCCACTGGGCACGTGGTGCAGCTCGACCCGCCGGCATGGTTGGCGCAGCATCCGCCCGGCGGCCAGAGCGTAAAGCGCGAGCGCCGAGGACGATCGCGCGTCGTCGTCGGTGACCGGCCGGCGTCCGGTCTTGTAGTCGACGACGACCAGCTCCCCGTCCCGGTCGTCGAGACGGTCCACCCGTCCGGAGAAGGCCAGCGCCTCGGTACGGGCCGCGACCGAGCGCTCGACCCCGCGCGGCTCGGCCGCCGGATCGAGGTGCGCGACGTAGTCATGCGCCATCCGCGCGCCGCGCTCGCGCCACCGGTACGACTGCTCACCGTCCCGGAAACCTTCGTCGACCCACAGCAACCGCAACAGCGCCGCGGCCCGCTGTGGGACCCGTTGCTCGATCGGCCCCTCCCACCAGCGTCGCAGCGCGTTGTGCACGCTGACGCCGAAGGAGGTGTGCGCCCAGGGCGGCCCCTTGGGCGGCCGCGGCCGGTCCAGATACGTCATCCGGTACCGGCGGGGGCAGTCCTCGAAGGCCGCCAGCCGCGACGGCGTGCAGGAAAAAAGCCGGCGGGGCAGGCCGGTGAGCTCCAGTTGCGCCATCACTCACTCTGTAGTCTCTACCGGCCTCGCCTCGGTTACCGGACGCCCGCTCGGGCGCCGCCGCCCGAGTCAAGGCGAGGGATTAGTCGGGGTGGGGGTTACCCAAGAGCCAGGGTGGAGGGTACCCAAGAGATCAGGCTTCTGGACGAATCGGCGCGCGGCTGGCATGCTCTTGCCATGCAGTGCAGTCGACTCACGTGCCGCCGGCTCGCATGCCACGGCACGTCGCTACGGCTGTTTTATGGGGACCGGGCACGGTCCCCGCTCCGCCGCTGATCTCACGCGGCACAAGCGCCAGACCCAGGCCCGGTCCGCCTCCGGGTTGTCTCGGCCTGGGGTGCGCCGGGCCTCCGACCGAAAGGCCCACTTGTGGAGAACGTCGTCGACGCCCCCAGCACCGCGCCGGCCATCGCCTCGATCGACGAGGGACGACAGCTCATCGATGACATCGATGCTCAGCTGCGTGATCTCGTCGCGACCCGGCGGGATCTGTCCCAGCAGATCCAGGCGCTGCGCTCAGCCGAGGGCGGGCCTCGCATCCAGCACGCCCGGGAGAACGAAATCATCGCGATCTGGGCGGACAAGCTGGGGCCTCGTGGGGTCGAGATCGCGATGGCGGTGCTGACGCTCTGCCGCGGTACCGTGCGGTAGGCACCCGGGTATCCGCCGGTGCGGCGCGCGGCCGCCGTTCGCACCAGCCCGCCGCACCGGCCCGATCATCACGGCGGACGTAACGAACGCTCGCCCTCCCGCCGCCGTCGGCGCTCCCGATCGCGGTCCTTCGCCCGGTCACCGTCCGGCCCCTCCAGCTCCGCGAGCAACCCCCGCAGCTCCGAACGCAGAAAGTCCCGGGTGGCGAGCTCGCCGATCGTGATACGCATCGCGGCCAGTTCGCGGGCGAGGTATTCGGTGTCCTCGCGGTTACGGATGGTCTGCTCGCGGTCCTGGGCGAGGTTCGCGCGGTCCCGGTCGTCCTGGCGGTTCTGCGCCAGCAGGATGAGCGGTGCCGCGTACGCGGCCTGCAGCGACAGGACCAACGTCAGAAAGATGAACGGGAAATTATCGAACCGGACGGACTGCGGGGCGATGATGTTGTAAGCGACCCACAGCACAATCACGACGCTCTGCGCAACGAGGTACCGGGCCGTGCCGATGAAACGCGCCACCCGCTCCGCGATCCGCCCGAAGGCGTCCGGCTCGTAGGCGGAGCGCAGGGCGGACCGCCGGGACAGCCGCGGCTGATCGAGGCGGGCGCCTCGCGGCCGGCGGCGTCCCAGACGTCCCAGGCGTCCCAGGCGTCCCAGACGTCTCATGAGGCGGCCGGGGAGCTGCCCGCCTCACCGCGGGAGCCTGGTTCCACGTCGCCCGCGGCGGGCGGAGTCAGTGCCCCGGGGGTCGCCCGCGCATCCACGTCCGCGTCGAGCTGTCGCTCCCGCCAGTTCGCGGGAAGCAGGTGGTCGAGCACGTCGTCGACGGTGACGACGCCGACGAGCCGGCCGGCGCGGTCGAGAACCGGTGCCGCCACCAGGTTGTAGGACGCCAGATGACGGGTGACCTCGGCCAGCGGGGTCTCCGGCCGCAGCGAGGCGATGTCGACGTCGATCACGCCACCGACCAGGGTCGCCGGCGGCTCACGCAGCAGCCGCTGGAAGTGGGCGAGACCGAGGTAGCGGCCGGTGGGCGTCTCGTAGGGCGGACGCACCACGTAGACCTGCGCGGCGAGCGCCGGGGAAAGCTCGGGTTCGCGGATGCGGGCCAGCGCCTCGGCGACCGTCGCGTTCGGGGCGAGCACGACCGGCTCGCTGGTCATCATGCCGCCGGCCGTGTCGTCGGCGTAGAGCAGCAGACGGCGCACGCCGGCGGCCTCGTCGGGCTCCATCAGCCGCAGGAGACGCTCCGCGTCGTCGGCGGGCAGCTCGCCCAGCAGGTCCGCCGCGTCGTCGGGGCCCATCGCCTCCAGCACGTCGGCGGCCCGCTCGTCGGCGAGTCCCCCGAGCAGCTCGACCTGCTCGTCCTCCGGCAGCTCCTCGAGGACGTCGGCAAGCCGCTCGTCGTCAAGGGCGGCGGCGACCTCCGCGCGCCGTTTCTCGGACAGGTCATGCAGCAGCGACGCGAGGTCGGCGGGCCGCAGCTTCTCGAACGCAGCGAGCAGGTTCGCGGCCCCCTGCCCCTCCTCGGGCAGCGAGAAGCCGGTGACCTCGTCCCAGGCAACCGTCTTCACCTCGCCGCGCCGGCCCCGGCCGACCCGCACCGCCACCTGGTCGAGCACCCAGTCGCCGCCGCGGACCAGTTCGATCGCGGCGTCGACGACGGTCACCTCGACACCGGACGAGATGAGCGTCACCCGCCGGTCGAGCAGCTCGCCGAGCACCCGGGTCTCGTTCGGGCGCTGTTGGAAACGCCGCCAGCTCAGCCGGGCCGAGGACAGCACCACCGCGCCCGACTCCACCCCGGTGACCCGGCTCATCGGCACGAAGATCGGTCGGCGTTGGACCTCGACGGCCAGGCCCAGGACGCGGGGCGGCTCATGCCCGAGTCGCAGCGTCGCGATCACATCGCGCACCCTGCCGACCTGGTCGCCGTTCGGGTCCAGGACGAGCAGGCCCGCCAGCCGGCGGCAGTAGACGCGGGACGGGGCCGGGCGGGAGACCATGCCCATCACCGGGCGATGCCTGCGAAGTGCAACACACCGGCCCACGACGGCGCTGCAGACCTGTTCACGGCCGGAGGTTACCCGGCCCGGGACATCCCACAACCCGGAGAGGTCGGCCGGATCAACACCATCGCGCGGGCCGCCGGCAAACCGCCCGGCGTTCCGGGGCCGGGGATCGGCCTACCGGCACTGCCTACAGATCCTGCCTACCGGCACTGCCTACAGGTACTGCCTCGACGGATTGACCATGGCGCGGACGGTCTTGCCGTCGTGAAACTCCCCGATCGCCGTCATCGACCAGGTGGGAGCCCCGCGGTCGCGCTGCACCCGGCACATCACCAGTCCGGTGGACGGCTTGGAGTCAGACAGGTCGAACCGGACGAGCTCCTGCCCGGTGAGATCGTCATACAACCGGCAGTAGGCGTTACGCACCTCGACGAAGGTCTGTCCCTGGAAACTGTTGACCGTGAAGATCAGAGTGACGACGTTCCCCGGCAGGGCTTCGAGATCGACCAAGATTGTCTCGTCGTCCCCTTCGCCATGGCCCGTCAGGTTGTCCCCGGAGTGGCGCACGGCTCCCCGGGCGCCTTTCTTGGACATGAACCAGACCTTGTCGACGTCCTTGCCGCGCTCATCGAACAGGATGCAGGACGCGTCGAGGTCGATCGACTTCCCGTGCTGGGCCGGATCCCACCCAAGGCCCATCCGGACCCGGGTGAGCGGCGGCGCGCCGGTCTTCACCAGCGAGACGCTCTGCCCCTTGGTGAGCGATACCCGCCCCTTGTCCAGGTTCACCCGGCCGCCCTGCTGACCGGGCGCTCCCGGTGCGGGGGGCGGCGGACCCCACTGCTGACCACCCGGCTGCGACCCCCACCGCTGCCCGCCGGGCGGCGGGGGCGGCGGACCCCACTGCTGACCGGGCAGGGGCTGCGGTGTCCCCCACTGCGGCTGACCGGGCGCTCCCGGCGCGGGCGGCGGTCCCCACTGCTGACCGGGCAGGGGCTGCGGTGTCCCCCACTGCGGCTGACCGGGCGCTCCCGGCGCGGGCGGCGGTCCCCACTGCTGACCACCCGGCTGCGACCCCCACTGCGGGCCCCCCGCCGGGGTCGGCGCGGGCGGCGGTCCCCACTGCCTGCCGCCCGGGGGCGTGTCGTACGGTGCCGGGGCGGCCTGCGGGTG
>NZ_CDWWXA010000082.1:17914-21986 GCF_977971845.1 Frankia sp. CeCAU1
GCCTGCGGGTGGGGCGGGGCCACGGGTGGCTGCACGACCTGCGTCGCGGCCTCGGAGGTGCCGGGGTCGTCGACGGTGATGCCGAAGTCAGTCGCGATGCCGGCCAGCCCCGAGGCGTAGCCCTGGCCCACCGCCCGCACCTTCCAGGCCCCGGCGCGCCGGTAGAGCTCGACGAGAATCAGCGCCGTCTCGCTGCTCAGCCCGGACGGATCGAAGCGGACGAGCTCGGCGCCGCCACGCGCGTCCCGCACCACGATGCTCAGGCCGCGCAGGGCGGCGAAGGTCGCCGGCCCGCTGCCGTCGAGACTCCCGGTGACGACCACCTTGTCCATCTCCGGCGGGACCGCGGCCAACGTGCACTCCAGCGCGGACGGCGGTACGAGACGCACCCCGGGACCCGTCGGCTGGTTGAAAAAGACGAAGTCGTCGTCGGTGCGCACCTTGCCGTGGGTGGTCACCAGGATCGCCGCGATGTCCAGCGGACTCGACGAGGCGATCTCGACCCGGACGTCGGTAGTGGGCAACGCGGCGTTGCCGCCCTTGGTCAGCACCTGTGCCATGAACCCCTCCAACGTCGCACCACGATAACTCCCGCACCGGCCACGACGGTTCCCGGGATAACTGCCGACCATACGATCGCAGGTATGGAACAACGTGGCGGGGCATCGGCCTGGTGAGCGGCAGCGCGATCCTGCGATCGGTCGAGGAGCATGCTGCGGCGCTCTTCGGACCGGACACCGGTCGAGCCGCGGTCACGTTCCTCGGCACCGACCAGATCGAGGTGCTGCGGTTCGGGCCGGACCAGGCGGGCGTCATCCGCTATCTCACCCTGGGTATGTCCCGGGAGCCGATGACGGCGGCGGCGACGACCGTGCGCGACCCCGCCGGCCCGCGGGCCGAACTCGTGCTGTCCCTGCGCGGGCGGCGCGACAGCGTGCTGCGGCGGTTGGCCGTGCTGGCCGCCGTCCCGACGGTCGAGGGCCGTCCGGTGGCTCCCGGGTCCGGCCTGGATCTCGGGGAACCGCTCTGGGACGGCGCCCCGTTCACCGCGGTGCTCGTCGGCGAGCCCGGCGGGCTCATCCCCGATCTCGCCACCGGGCTCGCACCCGTCCGCTTTCTCCCCCTGCTTCCGATGACCCCCAACGAGTCCGCCTACAAGCGGGTGCACGGCCCGGACTCGCTGCACCAACGGTGGCTGGCGGCCGGGACGGATCTGCGCGACCCCGGCCGCCGGGAGGTCCATCTCGGCTGACCCCCGGCGTGGGGGATCCGCTGTGAACGGGCCGCGAGTTCATCCGTTTCCACTACTCTCATCCAGTTGTGACCCGTGACGCCGCAGCCGGCTCCCCGCGTTCCCGCCGATTCCCGCGGGCGCCCTCGCCGTCAGCCGCCACCGGTCAGACTGGTCGACCGGCCGGCACCGATCCGTCGGCACGCGCCGATCCGGGCACCGGTCCTCGCGCCGCCGCCCGGTCCGGCCACGGGACGAACCCGGGGGCCGATCCACGTCGCCGTGCCGTCCTGCTCGGCGGCCTCGGGCTGGGGGGCGCCGCGCTGGGCGGGGCGAGCCTGGCGGCCTGCGGCGGCTCCGGCGGTTCGATCCCGGCCCCCGCGCCGACCCTGCGGGCACCCACCCCGATCGCGGGCGTCACCGACGGGGTCTTTGGGCTCGGGGTCGCCAGCGGCGACCCGTTGCCGGACGGCGTCATCCTCTGGACCCGGCTCGCGCCGAGGCCGACCGAGGGCGGCGGCATGCCCACACGGGACATCGAGGTCGACTGGCAGATCGCGACGGACGAGGGTTTCCGCGATGTGGTGCGCGCCGGCACGCAGACCGCGCAGACGGCGTTCGCGCATTCCGTCCACGTTGACGTCCGCGGACTCGCACCGGAGCGTGACTACTTCTACCGGTTCCGTGCCGGCACCGTGCTCAGTCCGGTCGGCCGGACCCGCACGGCCGCGGCACCTGGGAGGGGACCGGAATCGACCGGCGGTGCCCTGACCTTCGCGCTGGCCTCGTGCCAGGACTTCCAGAACGGGTACTGGCCGGCTCTCGACGGCATCGCCACCGACGCGCCGGACCTCGTCGTCCACGTCGGCGACTACATCTACGAGTACGACCCGAAAAGCAACTACCCGGACCGGCGGCACACCACCCCGCAGCGGCTCGGTCTGGACCAGCTCCAGACGCTGGCGGACTACCGCAACCGGTACGGCCAGTACAAGTCCGATCCTGCCCTGCAGGCCGCTCATCACGTGGCCCCCTGGGTCGTCACCTGGGACGATCACGAGGTCGAGAACAACTACGCCGGACTGATCGACGAGGCCGGCGACGCCGGGGAGCAACGGCAGGACCCTGCCGCGTTCGCCCGCCAGCGTGCCGCCGCCTACCAGGCGTACTACGAACACATGCCGATCCGCGCGGAGCTGAATCCGGGATCGCCCGACATGCGGGTCTACCGGCGGTTCGTGTTCGGGAACCTGGTGACGTTCAACGTCATGGACACCCGGCAGTACCGGACCCGGCAGCCCGGCGACTCCCCGCAGGGCATCGGGCTCGCCTCCCTGGGCCGGGACAACACGGCCGGCACGATGGCCGGCGCCGCCCAGGAACGCTGGTTGCGCGACGGCCTGACCACGTCACGGACCCGCTGGAACGTCCTCGCCCAGCAGACGATGATGGCCCAGCTGAACGGGCAGCTACCCCTCGGCGAGGGACCACGGCTGGCCAACCTGGATCAGAACGACGGGTACGGCCCCTACCGGACCCGGCTGCTGTCGGAGATCCGCGACAGCGGCGTGCGCAACCCGGTGGTGCTCTCCGGTGACATCCACTGCGCCTGGGTAAACGACCTCCGGGTCGATTTCGACCGGCCCGAGACGCCGGTCGTCGCGACGGAGTTCGTCTGCACCTCGATCAGCTCGGCCTTCTTCCTCGTCAGCGAGGACTTCATCCGGCAGAACAATGCCCGGCTCAACCCGCATGTCCGGTATTTTCGTGGTGACCGGCGAGGTTACACGCGCGTTCGCGTCACCCCGGACGAATGGCGCGCGGACATGCGGGTCGTCGCCGACATCGCCCATCGCCACTCGCCCACGTCCACGGATGCCACCTGGGTGGTCGAGAACGGGCGGCCCGGCGCGCGGCCGGCCTGAGAGCGAGCGTGCGGCGGCACGCTCCGGCCCTGCCTGCCCGCCCTGCCGGCCGCTTTCCACCCGATTCATCGGAAAAGGCACGAGAATTCGACCACCGGGTGGCCTCACCGGCCTGCGCATCGCGAATAAATCCGAAGAAACTCGACGGTTCTACGGCCAGGAAACCGGTCGCCACGTTAGCCTTTCCCCGGCCCGTCCGCCGCTTTCCACACGCCTTCTGGCACCGCGCGGACGACGAACATCGGGAGCCGAACGTGACTATTCTACACCAACCGAGAGAACCGGGCGGAGCGGCGGATACCGGGACGCAGCCAGCGGATATCGTCGCCGCGCACACCAGGCCACATACCCCTTTGCTCGGCTATCTGCGGACGACGTCCCACAAGGACATCGCCATCCTGTACGCCGTCACGTCGTTCGGGTTCTTCCTCTTCGCCGGTGTCCTGGCCATCATGATGCGGGCGGAACTCGCCCGCCCGGGGCTGCAGTACTTCTCCAACGAGCAGTACAACCAGTTTTTCACGATGCACGGCACGCTGATGCTGCTCATGTTCGCGACCCCGCTGGCATTCGCGTTCGCGAACTTCCTCGTGCCGCTGCAGATCGGCGCGCCGGACGTGGCGTTCCCGCGGCTGAACGCGCTGTCCTACTGGTTCTTCCTGTTCGGCAGCCTGACGGTGATCCTCGGGTTCCTGACCCCGAACGGCGCCGCGTCCTTCGGCTGGTTCGCCTACTCGCCGCTGAACAGCAAGGTGTACTCGCCGGGGGCCGGGTCGGACCTGTGGATCGTGGGTCTCGCGGTCTCCGGTCTGGGCACCATCCTCGGCGCCGTCAACATGATCACGACGATCCTGACGATGCGGGCCCCGGGCATGACGATGTTCCGGCTGCCGATCTTCTGCTGGACCTTCCTGGC
>NZ_CDWWXA010000083.1:0-14580 GCF_977971845.1 Frankia sp. CeCAU1
ATCTGCACCGCCGGTCAGCGTGGGTGCAGGGTTCGTTCCAGGCTGTCGAGAAGGGTACGGGCGGTGAACGGCTTCTGGAGGTGGGCGACACCGGGCGGGAAGCCGGCCACGGACTTCTCGGCGCCGGCGGCGTAGCCCGACATCAGCATGACCGGCAGCTCGGGGCGGGTCCGACGGAACTGTTCGATGAGCTGGTAGCCCGTCATACCGGGCATGATCGCGTCGGTGAGCAGGGCGTCGATCCGCGTCGTCCCAGGACCGAACCGGTCGAGGGCCTCGGCCGGGGAACCCGCCTCGTGGACGAGGTAGCCGGACCGTACGAGGATGCGCCTGGTGACGGCGCGCACGGCCGCGTCGTCCTCGACGACGAGGATCGTCTTCCCCTGCCCGCGGGTGGCGTCGTCCCGGGTGGCGTCGTCCCGGGTGGCGTCGACGGGAGCGGGCCCGGTCCTCGCCGTGGCGGGCAGCAGGATCCGGATGGTCGTCCCCTTCCCGACCTCGGACTCGATGTCGATCTCGCCGCCGGCCGCCCTGACCACCCCGTAGACGGTGGCGAGGCCGAGTCCCGTCCCCTCACCGGGTCCCTTGGTGGTGAAGAAGGGTTCGACGGCGCGACGGATCACCTCCGGGCTCATGCCGCACCCGGTGTCGGCGACCGCCAGGCACGCCCAGCCGCGCTTCGGGCGTTCTTCCGGCGACGGCCGCCCGTGCGCGGCCGGGCGGTCCGCGGGAGACGGGCCGCCGTCCCGGTCCAGGTTCGCCGTGCTGAGGGTGAGGCGGCCGCCGTCGTGCATGGCCGCACGGGAGTTGACGACCAGGTTCATCACCACCTGTTGGATCTTGATCGGGTCGATCGTGACGGGATGGAGATCGGGATCGAGGAGGGTGACGATCTCGATGTCCTCGCCGATGGTGCGCCGCAGCAGGTTCCGCGTCCCCTCGACCACCGCGTTGAGGTCGAGGGTCTCCGGCTTCGACGACTCCTGCCGGCTGAAGGTGAGCAGTTGACGGATCAGTCCGGCGGCCTGGTCGGCGGCACGGCTGATCTCGTCCATGTCGGCCCGGCACGGGTCGTCGTCGGGAAGGGTGTCGAGGACGGTCTCCGCATAGCCGGTGATCACGCCGAGCAGGTTGTTGAAGTCGTGCGCCACGCCGCCCGCGAGCCGGCCGAGGGACTCCAGCCGCTCGGTCTGATCCAGCTGGCGTCGCAGCTGCTCCCGTTCCTCGTCGGCATGGACCTGCTCGGTCACGTCACGCAGGATGCCCTGCACCGCGACGAGGTGGCCCTGGTCGTCGTGGACGCCGACCACGCGCTGCTCAGTCCAGACCTCGGCGCCCTCTCGCGGGTGCCAACGGACCCGCAGCGGTTCGGGGTTCGCGGTGCGCCACGAGCCCTTGAGGGTGGGCCGGTCCTCCTCGTCGACCAGCGAGAACAGGGTGTCGGGGCGGCCGCACAGGTCCTCGGGCGGGTAGCCGGTGATCATCCTGATCGCCGGGCTGACGTACTCGACCTCGGCCCGCGGGCACAGCCGGCAGCGGAAGAGGACGTCCGTCGCCTGCTCGGCGAGCAGCCGGAACCGTTCCTCGCTGCGTCGTAGGGCGGCCTCGGCCTGCCGTCGTCTCTGCCGGTCGTCGGCCTCCCGCAGTTCGCGCTGCACCGCGGGGACGAGTCGGCTCATGCGATCCTTGAGCAGGAAGTCGTGCGCGCCGGCCCGCATGAGTGCCGCCGCCGTCTCCTCGCCGACCTGGCCGGAGACGACGATGAACGGGATATCGAGGCCGCTGGCGCGCAGCTGCGTCAGGGCCGCCTCGGCGCCGAACGCCGGCATGTGGTAATCGCAGATCACCAGGTCCGGAGGCCGGGTACGGAGAACCGACGCGGCCGCCTCGGAGTCCTCCACCTGATCGTAGGTCACCTCGAAACCGCCGCGTCGCAGTCGTTCGACGACGAGCACGGCATCGTCGTCGCTGTCCTCGATCATGAGGACGTGAATGCGTGGCATCATGCGCACCTGTCTCGCCGTCACCTAGCCCGCCGCCGTTCAGCCAGCCCGCCGCCGTTCAGCCAGCCACCACCTACATCTCCGGCTGCCGCTCAGCCAGCTGCCGCTTCACCCTTCCGCGGCGGGTGAGGCATCGGCATTGGCACCGGAATCGGCATCGCTCTGGTGTTCTGGGTGCTCTGGGTGGACTGCCGGTTGAGCAGCAGCCAGTACATGCCCGCCGTCCGCACCGCCTCGGTGAACTGGCCGAAGTCGACCGGCTTGACGATGTAGCTGTTGACTCCGAGGTCGTAGCTGGCCACGATGTCCCGTTCCTCGTGGGAGGAAGTCAGCATCACCACCGGCATGGTCCGAAGTGCCGGGTCGCCTTTCAGCCGTTGCAGGACCTCCAGGCCGTCGACCTTCGGCAGCTTGAGATCGAGCAGAACGACCTTCGGATCCCTGTCCGGCGACCGGTCGGCGTAGGGGCCGGTACGGAAGAGGAAGGCGAGCGCCTCGGCTCCGTCCCGGAGAACCTCGATCGAAGCCATGATGTTCTTTGTGTGCAGCGCGTGCAGGGTAAGTTCGATATCGTCGGGATCATCCTCCACCAACAGAATGTTCGGTCTTTCGATGTTCACGCCGATACCTCCTCGCTCAGAGTGAAGAAGAAGGTCGCGCCTTTCCCCTGCGCCGCCTCCGCCCAGATCCGCCCGCCATGGCGGGCGATGACGCGCTGGCACAGCGCGAGACCGACACCCGTTCCCTCGAACTGTTCCGAGCGGTGCAGCCGCTGGAACACCCCGAACAGCTTGTCCGCGTACCGCGGATCGAAACCGGCCCCGTTGTCGGCGACGTAGAAGACCACCCGCCCGTTCTCGCGGCGGCTGCCGATCTCGACGCGGGCGGGGTCACGGCCCCGGGTGAACTTGACCGCGTTCGACAGCAGGTTGGTGTAGACCACCTTGAGCAGCACCGGGTCGGCCACCCCATGGGGAAGATCCCCGACGGTGATCCGCACCGGGCGGCCGGCGCGGTCGCCCTCTTGCTCCGCCAGCACCGCGGACACGATCGCAGCCGGGTCCACCTCCCGCTTACTCATGGGCTGCCTGCCCAGGCGGGAGAAGGCGAGCAGGTCGTCGATCAACGCGCCCATCCGGTCGGAGCTGCGCTGCACCCGGTCGAGATAGCCGCGGGCCTGCTCGGGCATGTCCTCGGCGTACTCGTCCATCAGGATCCGGGAGAAACCGCTCATCGACCGCAGTGGCGCCCGCAGGTCGTGGGAGACGCTGTAGGTGAAACTGCCGAGCTCGTCGACGGCCTCGTGCATCTGCTTGTTGGCCTCGACGAGGCGCGTGTTCGCCTCCG
This sequence comes from Frankia sp. CeCAU1, assembly GCF_977971845.1. Lineage (NCBI taxonomy): Bacteria > Bacillati > Actinomycetota > Actinomycetes > Frankiales > Frankiaceae > Frankia > Frankia sp. CeCAU1. Next base: position 3,351 of record NZ_CDWWXA010000083.1, read on the forward strand.
CCAACCGGGCGTTGGCCGCGGCCAGATCGGCGGAGACGCGCAGTCTTTCGGCATCGGCATGATCCAGCCGCCGGCAGATCCCGACGGTGACCGCCAGCAGCATGACCACGGTATAGGAGACCACCAGGGCACCCCGGAACGCGACGCCGTAGAACCCGAGCCGCCACAGCGCCACCGCGGTCGTCCCGACAAGGACCGGGACGATGACCGTGGCCGGCAGCAACTGGCGGGCGACGCCCCCGCCGGCCCCGGAACTCGCCAGGATCGCCAGCGGGGTATAACCCAACCGTGCCAGCGTCGCTCCGACCGACAGCACCAGCGTGGCGACCGCCGCCGGGACGGCGACCCTCGTGTAACCGGAAGTGAAATCGACCCCGTACAGATAGCTCAGCAGCACCGTAAAGGAGATGAACCCCGCGACGCAGACCAGGACCTGGGCCACGTACCTTCCTCGCCACCGGCGGGTATCGAAAAGTAGCAGGGCGAGCGACAACAGCGCCAGAATGGCCGCGCCGAAAGGCACGATCCGCCCCGGATGAGACTGCGAGGCTGTGGCCTGGTCGGTGAAGAGAAGTTCGTCTATGCCGAAATTCCGATCCACGGCCGACTCGACGAGGGAGAGTCCGGAGATCGCCAGTGCAAGGGCGGCGGCCCCCTGTCCCGCCGCCCGGACGGCGGCTCGCCGCCGGCCGAGTCGGCTCCACAGCGAGAACCCGAGCAGCAGACCGCAGACGGCTCCGTTTGGTTTCGTCGACGGCCAGCCGGGTTTGATGCTCGTGAGCACGTGATTGTCCAGGGTCCAACCGAGTAGCGTGACCGCGGCCATCACGATCGTGAACACGGCGGCCCAGGATGCGACGGTCTCAAGTCGCGACGCGTGCGCACCGTCGCCGGCGGGCCAGGCCGGTGTCCCGCTGCCCGCACCCACCCGCACCGGCTCGGCCGGTCCGCGACCCTCTGGGTTCATGGCTCTCCTAGCGCCCGAACACGATCGAAAGATTCGCTCTTCGTGAGAGGGCATGACCGTTGCGTGATACCCGCGATCGCCGCCCTCACGCCGCCATCCACCAGCGACCACCTCCCCGGGGAGGTCTTGGGAACGGTGGATCGCCCCGCTGGGCGAGGTCGGGTAGAGCGCCCAGCCGAGGAGACGCCGGCTGACTGACATGATCAGCGGGCCGGTGGTCGGGGGCAGGTCCGCGCGCCGCTGGACGGCGATCTACAGATCCGATCGATTCTTGACCGGACCAGAAATCCCAGTATGGGAGTTATCACGGCCTCTTCCGGTTGTGCGGTCGTCTGCCGTGAGATAGCCCTGGCCGTTCGGTTGCTCGTAACCGACGCTTCACCACGGTGGCACGCGGGCGTTCCAGGCTTCCCGCAGTACCGGACGAGGAGGAAACATGGTCAACAAGCGATGGCGCGTGCTCGCGCTGGCCGGGGCGGCGCTGGTGCTCATGGCTTCCTGTGGTCAGAGCGCGGCGAACAACGGCAACGGCAGCACCCGTGACCCCAGCGAACTGGTGTTCGCGGCGGTTCCGGGCGAGGAGTCGGCCAAGCTTCAGGAGGACTACCAATCCTCGATCGATTTGCCGCGGAAGGAAACCGGGAAGACGATCCGGTTCCAGCGGGCAACCGACTACGCCGCCGTCATCGAGGGGCAGCGCAGCGGCAAGGTCGATATCGCGCTGTACGGGGCACTGTCCTATCTGGTCGCCCGCACCTCCGGAGTGCGGGCGACGGCGGTCGCCGCGGCGCTCGCGGAGAAAGGTGGTTCGCCGGGCTATCGCTCCTACGGCGTGGTGAAGACCGGTTCGCCGATTCACGACCTCGCGGGTTTCAAGGGTAAGAAGGTCTGCCTCGTCGACCCGAACTCGACCTCGGGCTACCTCTATCCGCGGGCCGGGCTGATCGACGCCGGGGTGAACCCCGATAGCGGGATCACCGCGGTGCTGGCCGGCACGCACGATGCGTCGGCGCTCGGCGTGGCCAAGGGGCAGTGCGACGCCGGGTTCGCCTACGACGCGATGGTCGACAAGAAGCTGATCGAGAAGGGTCAGCTCAAGGCCGGCGAGCTGACCACGGTGTGGAAGTCCGACCTCATCCCCGGATCACCGATCGCGATCAGTGACGACCTCGATCCCGCGCCCAAGGACAAGATCGCCAAAGTGATCCAGGAGCACATGAACATCGACTACCTCGAGTCCCATGGGTTCTGCACACCCGGTAAGTGCATGGTCGACGAGTCCGGCGACTGGGGTTTCGTCAAGGTCGCCGACACCTTCTTCGACCCGGTGCGGCACGTCTGCGAGGTCACGAAGGCCAAGAGCTGCACGGCGGCGGAGTGAGCGCCGTCTGCTTCGAGGGGGTGACCAAGCGGTTCGGCCAGACGCTCGCCCTCGACGAGGTGTCGTTCACCGTCGAGCCCGGCGAGGTGGTCGTCCTGCCGGGGCTGTCCGGTTCGGGCAAGTCGACGCTCCTGCGGCACGTCGACGGCCTGCATGGGGCAAGCGCGGGCCGGGTCATCGCGCTCGGCACGGACGTCGGCCAGGCGCGGGGCGCGCGGTTGCGGGAGCTGCGTCGCCGGATCAGCTTCGTGTTCCAGCAGTTTCACCTGGTCGACAGCCTCTCGGTGCTGGAGAACGTGTGCACCGGCGCGCTCGGCAGGCTGCGTGGCCCGCGGCTGGGTCTGGTCACCTATCCGCGGGCGGTGCGACTCGAGGCGCTGGAGCACTTGGAACGGGTCGGGCTCGCGTCACAGGCGTTCCAGCGCGCGGACACGCTGTCGGGCGGGCAGCAGCAGCGGGTCGCGGTCGCGCGGGCGCTCATGCAACGCCCGGAGATCCTGCTCGCGGACGAGCCGGTTGCCTCCCTGGACCCGGAGTCCTCGGCGCAGGTGATGGGCCTGATCCGCGAAATCGCGAGCGAACGGAATCTGACCGTGCTGTGCAGCCTGCACCAGGTCGAGCTGGCGCTGTCGTGGGCCGACCGGATCGTCGGGTTGCGCTCGGGCCAGGTCGTGCTGGACAAGGCTGCGGGCGACCTTGACCACCAGCAGGCCGTCGCCATGATCTACCGAGCCGGCCCGCTGCGGGCCATCGCGTGACGGGGCGAACCCTCGCCCGGCCCAGGACCGATTCGGTCCTGGGCACGGCCGCGCTGCTGGGGCTGCTCGGCCTGGCCGGGTAGGCCTTCGCCGCGCTGTCGATCAACGTCGCGACGCTGATCGACAGCGGGCGGAACGCGGCCGACTTCGCCGCCCGGATGCTCCCCCTGGACTTCCCCACCGCGGGGGAGCTGCTGCGCCTGACCGGCCAGACCATGTCGATCGTCATCTGCGCCACGCTGCTGTCGGTGGTGCTCAGCACGGGGCTTGCGGTCTTGGCGGCCGGGAACACGGCGCCGCACCGCGGTGCGCGGTTCGGCGCGCGGGCAGTGATCGTCGCGGCCCGCGCGGTGCCGGACGTGGTGCTGGCGATCGTGTTCTTTCGGCTGTTCGGGTTCGGCGCGCTGGCCGGGGTTCTCGCGATGGGACTGCATTCGGTCGGCATGGTCGGCAAGCTCTACGCCGACGCGGTCGAGCAGATCGACGAGGGCCCGCGTGAGGCCATGCGCGCGGGCGGCGCGGGCCGTGGGAGCTGGTGGCCGGCGTGCTGCCGCAGGTGCTGCCCGCGTTCGTGGCGACCGCGCTGCACCGGCTGGACATCAACCTGCGGGTCTCGGTCGTCCTCGGCTTCGTGGGTATCGACGGGCTCGGCCGCGCCATCGCGACCGGCTGCTGATCGTGTGTGTGCGGGGCATCCCCGATCTGGTGCTGGCGATCGTGTTCGTGGTGATCACCGGGCTCGGTGCGGTCGCCGGGGTGCTCGCGCTGGGCGTCGGTGCTGTCGGGCTGCTCGGCAAGCTCGTCGCGGACTCCGTGGAAGAGGTCGACCCGGGTGTCGAGGACGCGCTGCGCGCCACGGGATCGAGAACGAGCAGCTGCCCCGACCGGGTGCCGAGCTGCCGATCGAGTTCGCGCTGCTGTCCTTCGAGGGCAAGCTGCGGGCCGCGGGCGTGACGACCGTGTTCCACGGCATCTCCTTCGAGGACACCCACCACGACATCCCGCGCAGCGTGGGCCAGGCGGAGAAGACGTGCGAGGCGATCGATGCTTATACCGGCGGGCTCGTCGACCACCGGATCCTGTACCGGCTCGACGTGCGCAGCCCGGAAGCGCTGTCCGCGCTGGCGCGGCGGTTGGACCAGGTTCCCGACGGCGCCCTGGTCTCCCACGAGGACCGTACCCCGGGCCAGGGCCAGTACGCCGTCCGCGAGCACTACGAGCGCTATTTGATGGGCAGCCGCGGCCTGGTGACCGCGCTGGTGTCGGACTACCTGCCCTCCGGTCTGCTCGCGGCCGCCATGCTGCTCGCCGAGCAGGGGCTCGCCACCCTGCCGGCAGCCATCGGCCTGGTGACCGCCGGGCCGGCCGAGGTCGCCGGACTTCCCGACCGCGGTCGGCTCGAACCGGGGCTGCGCGCTGACTTTGTGCTGGTCGAGCCGCGCCGCCCGTGGCCGGTGGTGCGGTCCGTGTTGTCATCCTGGGGTGTCTGGTGACAATCGGGGGTGCGGCGGTGACCCGGTGGCCGGTTCCCGAGCCGGAGATTCCGGCCGGGACGGATCCCGCGCTGGCCGCAGCCGCCCGCGCGGCGGTGGGCGGCGCGGTGATCGACGCCTTCGGCCGCCCGGTCGAGATCGTCCCCGACCTCAGCCGCCGACGGTCCGGCGTGATCGCGGCGACCCCGGAGCTGGCGCACCAACTCGCGGACGAGATCAGCGGCTCTTCCTACTGATCCGTTCGCGTTACCCGGCCTTTCCCCGGGGAACGGCGCGTCGCCGCCGCTGGTTGCCTGCGCCGGCAGATGGTGGGCCGGACAGCAGGTGACGCACGACAACAGCCCACCGGCGCATGCGCATACGACCGGACCGTGTTCGGCGACGAGCCGATCAGCCGGTGATGCTCAAGAAACTCCTTGACCGGGCCGATCGGCAGACGGTCCTCCGTCCACTGCGACGCTCCTCGTCGTCGGCGGCGACCAGCTCGCAGCCGGGGGTGCGGCCGCTCCTTGCGGATGATGACCCGTATCCCCGGCGGCCAGCGTCCACACCCGTTTCTGGACCACCAGCCTCCGGGAGATCGCCGGCAGGGTCTTCCCCACGCCGTCGACCGGATCGAGCCGATCGCGGCCACGTACGCCGCAGGGGCAGAAGCCGCTGTCGCCGGTCATCACCCGGACCAGATGGCCTGGAACGGGACAGCGCGGCCACCGGCTCGGCCCCGTCGATCCGGTCATGGCCGCTCCCAACGCCGTCGCCATCCTCGCAGCCTGCCGGTTCAACAGGTCCGTGCCGCAATAGTCTTCGTTGATCTCCTGGTCGCCGATCAACACGTTGCTCTCATAGCACTTGTTGACCAAGTTCCTCTCGTTCCCAGCGCACCCGCCGGAACCCGTCAAGCGGCCCAGATCGATGATCGTAAACTTGATCGAATTTTGATTACTGCAAGCGCTTTCTAGATCGCACCTACTTTGGATCATGGGGAAGCGTGATCCGATGCGCACGATCGGGTGAGGCGGAGTCGCGGCTATGTGCCTGTAGCCTGCGGATTCAGGGAAGCCTCCCGTGTGTGGCGACCATTACCTCCAGGGATGCGGACGGCGAAGTAGACTCAAGGCCGATTAAGATCGGTATGCGCTTGCATACCGATGGCGGCATCCGCGCAGGAGGCAGGAGGCAGCGGTGGCAGACAGCCAGCACCAGCCCGGCGGGGAGTTGACGTCGACTGACGTCAACTCTAAGGTTGTGGTCGTGGCGTTGCGAAGGGATCCGGCGCTCCGGTTGCAGGTCCTTGTCCATCACGAGACGACCACCAGGTTGCTGGCACCACTGCGCGAGCTGTGCCGGGTGGCCGTTGACGACGGTGAGACCACCGTCGTCAACGCGATCAGCAGCGTGGGAGCGCACCGGCTCGACCTCTCATCGCGGGCTGTGACATCGGGTTCGGTGATATCAACAATCTGATCCACCTCGTCCGCGAGTACGAGCACGCAGGTGTTTACGCTGTGTGAATTGAGGACAAGGCATTCCCTAAGAGGAACAGTTTCCCGCCCGGTCAGGAGTTCGCCGACGCAAACGAGTTCGTCACCAAAATCATGATGGTGAAGGATGTTCTCCAGGGCAGGGACTTCATGTTGATCGCCCGGGTGGACTCCCCTATCGCGGGAACCAGCGAGGAGGACGCGATCTGGCGGGCCACTCTGTACCGGCGGTCCGGTGCTGAATCTTGCGCGTCGTTTTCGCGGCGGTGGATGCCGCTCTCCCCAGCATTCTCGAGTCCGGTTCCGCCGCCATCGAGTCGCGGCTTGCCTCAGTCGCCCAGGTGCTCGAGACGATTGGAAACGGCAAAGTGACCGCCGCTGACATCGCTTTCGCCGAGGAGGTGAAGCGCCGGCGCGCAGGGTAGGTCCATGAGCAACGCCGCCGGTGGCCTGACAGGCGGTTTTACTCGCCGTAACCAGCGCCGCCCGAGTGCGGGCACCCAGGCTGGTCAACCCCATGACGACAGTGTGTGTTGACGATCGAAGGAAGGGCCATGGAGAACGTGTCTGACAATGCCAACGATCGTGCGGACGCCGAACTGCGACGCCGCTCGGAGGAGGACGTACACGCGGCGGCCATGCACGACGGGCTCGACGTCCCGCCCTCCACCTGGCACGGTTTGGAGGTGGCAAGGCGGGACCGGGGCCCGATGACGAACTGGGAATACAACCGCGCGCGGCTGGCCGACACACTCGACGCGGTGGCAAGTCGCATTCCCAGCCTTGATCGGGCCATACTGGATTGGGCCGTGGCCGCCAAACTCCCTGGCCAGTCGTTCTTCGACGCCTGGGAGCGGGACGGCTACCAACTGCCCGGGCTGCGGCAACACTCCAAGCTGCTAGAAGCGTGCATCACGGCCGCAAACCCTCAGCCAGCGGACGTCGTCCTAGATCTCGGTTGCGGCGACGGCGCGCTCGTGGCCAGGCTCCCGCTCGTCGCGCGTCTGGACCTGCTCGACAGCAGCGTGCGGATGCTCGAGCGCATCCCACTGAGCCGGACAGGCAGGAAGGAGACCCGACTGGTCCACGCCGATTACCTCGACTACAGACCGGACACACGGTACGATGCGATCATCGCGGTCATGTCGTTGCATAACGTCGACCACGACCAGATTTCGCGGGCCCTGGAAAAATGCTACCGGGAGCTTTTCCCTGGTGGCCGCCTGGCCCTTGGCGAGACATTTCTCGACACCTCGGCACTATCGAGCCAGAACGACATCGACGATGTCTGCGACGTCTACTATCGGAAGATAGTCAATGCTGCGGAGCAGAACTGTTACCGCCATGCGCTCAAGGACGCACAGATACTCGACCGGATCCTTCGGCGCTCCGGGGAGTACATGCGGACTCGGGAGCAGTGGAGAAGGTTGCTGACACGGGCGGGATTCTTGGTGAAAGCCAGCCGGACGACTTCACCCGAGATCCGCTACGGCTACCTGCTGGCCGTTCGTCCTCCCGAGGACGACCAGTAAGTCGGCCGGTCGTGAAGAATCTGCGCCCGGGGTAGGTCCATGAGCAACACCGCCGGCGGCCTGACATCGGGTGTTCGCCCGCTGAACCAGCGCCACCCGAGTGCCTGGCACTCAGGCTTGGACGGCGCGGAATCAATGGGTCGGAAGGATATGAGGAATCGTTATGGAAGAGGGTGCCGTGAAAAAATCTGAGGCTGAATCTGATACGGAAGCCCTGGCCCGGGCCTACGAGAAATCGCGATTCGCTGTTCCGCATTACGTGCTGCGGTCCGAGGTCATTGACGGTGACGGCTTCCAGAGCCCGCGTGGTCTGGACGGTTTCAAACGAATCCTGCTGGGTGGGATGTCCGTTTCTCCAGGAATGCTGGTCATGGATATCGGCTCTGGTCTGGGTGGCGCCGCTTTCTACCTCGCCGCTGCCTTCGGTGTCGAGGTGGTTGGCGTCGACCCCTCGGAAGTCATGGTCGAGATCGCCTGCGCTCGGAAGGCCGAGTTCGACCCGCAGGACAGGGTCTGGTTCATCCACGGCGGGAAGCCCTGGTCGGCGGCCATGCGGTCCGCATTGGGCGTGTGTTCAGCGACACATGCCCGGTTTCCGTAAGCGTTTGCAGTAGAGTTGCCATGCGAGCTCGGCCACTGGGATCTAGTTCGCCTGAGGGGTTGGCCGGGGTTCCGGCGCCCCCTCACTGCTCTCAGGCGTCTCCCACCGCCGTCCAAGATCACAGTAAGGGGAGAAGCTGTGGACCTTGCACCAGCCGCGGGCTGTGACATCGCTGTGTTCGGCGGGACCGGCGACCTCGTGATGCGCAAGCTACTGGCAGCACTGTACCACTGCGACCGGGAGGGGCAGCTCGCCCTCGACTTCCGTGTGATCGCCGTGTCCCGAGCCAGGCTCGACGATGTCGGATACCGCGACAGGGTGGAGGCGGAGCTGCGCCTGCGCGTTCCGCGGACGGCGCAGGAAGCGGGGGCCTGGGCGCGTTTCCTGCGCCGCCTGCACCACGTGACCGCCAACGCCACCGATCACAGCACCTGGGGCGACCTGCAGGGCCTGCTTGCCGACGGGCAGGATCGGGTGCGGGTGTTCTATCTGGCCTGTGACCCCCGGCTGTTCGGGCCGATCTGCGCCGGCCTGCACCAGAGGGGGCTGGTGAGCGGGCAGTCCCGGGTCGTCCTGGAAAAACCGACAGGTCACGATCTTGCATCGGCGCAACGGATCAACGACGAGGTCGGGGCGGTCTTCGACGAGGAACAGATCTTCCGGATCGACCACTACCTTGGCAAGGAGGCCGTGCAGAACCAACTCGTGCTCCGGTGCGCCAACCCATTTCTCGAGCTGCTGCGGAACTCCGGTGCGATCGACCACGTGCAGATCACGGTTGCGGAGTCGATCGGGGCGGGCGGACGCGGGAGCTACTACGACAGCGCTGGTGCTCTGCGGGACATGGTGCAGAGCCATCTGCTGCAGCTGCTGTGCCTCGTGGCCATGGAACCTCCAGCCTCGCTGGATCGGGAGGTCATCCGCGACGAGAAGCTAAAGGTGTTCCGGGCGCTGCGCCCGCCGCGCGGCGATGTAGGGCGCTGCATCGTGCGTGGACAGTACACGGCAGGTGTCGTCGATGGGGTTGCGGTGCCGTCCTACCGGGACGAGTTGGGTGGGATGGTCAGCACCACGGAGACGTTCGTGGCACTGAAGGCCGAGGTAGAGAACTCGCGCTGGTCCGGCGTGCCCTTCTATCTGAAAACCGGTAAGCGGCTGGACCGGCATGCATCCGAGATCGTGGTGCGGTTCCGGCCGGTGCCGCATTCGATCTTTCCCGGTGTTGCCGATAGCCCCACCCCCAACCGCCTGGTGCTGCGGTTGCAGCCCGACGCGGCCGTACTCCTGCATCTGATGGTGGAGGAACCGGGCCCGGGGGGCCTGTGTCTGCGTCCGATGATCCTCAATCTCAGTCTCGCTGAGACCTTCACGTCTCGGTTTGTCGATGCCTATGAGCGGCTGCTCATGGATGTCGTCCGGGGTGACTCGACCTTGTTTCTGAGCCGGGACGAGGTGGAGGCCGCCTGGAGGTGGGTGGAGCCGCTGCTGGCGCTGTTCGCCGAGCCACCCCAGCCGTATGCCGCCGGCACCCGGGGACCGGCCGGCGCGGCCGAGCTGATCGAACGCGACGGCCGCACCTGGCATGAGGAGGACTCCGAGTGAGACACCCTCTGTCAACCCTCAGGCGGCCCGGTTCGAGCGCGTGGGCGCGGCAGACAGACCGGCTACACCCACAACACGATCGCGCGGGGTCGCTGGCCGCCCATCCCTGACCCGCCATCAGTCCCCGGCGTAGCCACCGGGACCCGCCACCGGGACCCGCCACCCGGTCAGCCCGCCTGGCGACCGGGATCACCGTGCCCGGAGCCTACGTCAAGTTCCACCGCCTTCTGCAAGGGCTTACACTCAAGCTGGCGGTAGGCGTTTACGGAACCCTCGGCGGCCACCGCCACACCTGCTCGACTCGGGAGGTCCCTCTTTGTCCGCCACGCCCCAGCGCTCCCCAAGCCCTCAGTCCGCTCCCCGAGGAGACGCATGACCTCCGCAGGTGCGCTCGACGGCAAGGTGGCCGTCGTCACCAGTTCCAGCAAGGGGATTGGCCGTGCGTTGGCGACCGGCCTCGGTCAGGCCGGCGCAAACGTGGTCGTCAACTACAAGAACGACTGCGCGGGCGCCGAGCAGACGTGCCGGCGTATACAGGAGGCAGGCGGCATCGCCGTGGCGGTCGGCGCTGACGTAGGCGTCCCCGAGGACGCGCAGCGGTTGATCGACACGGCCCATTGCGAGTTTGGCAGCATCGATGTGCTCGTCAACAACGTCGCGCATGTCCGTCTTGGCCCGGCACAAGCGACGACTCTTGAGGACTGGGGCGACGCCATCAGCACCAACCTTCGGGGCGCCTTCCTGACGACCATAACCGCGGTGGCCGCAATGGGGGAGCGGGGTGGATCGATCATCAACATCTCAACCTGTGCCGCCACCCTGATGCTCCGATACCACGCCGTCTACACCGCATCAAAGGGCAGCCTGGAGGCGATGACACGCCACCTCGCCCTGAGGCTCGCGCCGCGTGTGCGCGTCAACGCCATCGCGCCCACGGCCACGCGTATGGAGCGCAACTGGCAGGACAACCCCGACTTCGATCGTAGCTGGAGCGCCGTCATTCCGCTGGGCCGCATGGCGACGCCCGAGGACTACATCGGCCCGCTGGTGTTCCTGGCGTCGGACGCCTCGTCGTTCGTCACCGGGGAGATCCTCCACGTCGACGGGGGCTGGACACTCCAGGGCCCTGCCCCGGACATGCGGCACTACGACTTCGAGACGGACCGGCATCGCGGGCGAGGAGGCCCTGACAGATCTTGAACTGCTGCTTGCGGCGTTCCGCGAGTCCATCGTCTCGCGCGGGCTGCGGATCGCCGCGCTGGGGCTGCTACGGGCCCCACTCTCCTACATAGCCATCGACAAGGGGAGCCATCCGCGACGGCACCGCATGACGACGAGCGCGCCATAAGAAGGTGTTCGAGAAGGTGTTTGAGATCGTCGGTTAGACGATGGGACCGCGGGCGGCATAAGCGGGC
>NZ_CDWWXA010000083.1:14902-18380 GCF_977971845.1 Frankia sp. CeCAU1
GAGTTATGTTGTTCCGCTCGCGGGGCGGCACGTCGTGTCACGGATCTCGATGCTCACGGGCAGCACGGCCACTTCCGAGGCGTCCAGGTTCTGGGAAGCATCCGGAACAGCGTCGAGGAGACTGAGCAGCAACTCGGCGGCGATCTTCCCCTGACGGGCCAGCGGCTGGACGACCGTCGTCAGCTCGAACACCTCTGCCTTGTCGTGCCCGCCGAAGCCGATAACAGACATGTCCTCCGGCACGCGGAGCCTGGCACGGCGCAACGCCCGCAGCGCACCCATCGCCATCTCGTCGTCCGCGGCGAACACCGCCGTGGGCAGCGACTCGACCGCGAGCAGCTCAGCCATGGCCCGCTCACCTCCCCGCCAGGTAAAATCCCCGACCGCCTCCAACCCCGGGTCACATTCGATACCGGCAGCCGCGAGAGCCTCGCGGTACCCGCGCCGCCGATCCGCGGAAGCGGTGGAAAGCGCCGTCTCGCGATCATCTGATCCGTCCCCGGCCGCCTCACCCGAGATCAGCCCGATCCGCCGATGACCCAGGTTGATCAGGTGCTGTACCGCTGTACGGGCACCGCCGACGTCATCGACCCGCACGCTGGGGAAACCGGGCACGCTCGCGCCGACCAGAACAACTGGTTCTTTAAGAAGGAAGCCCAGGATTTCGATCTCCGTCGGAGTGACCGGAGTGAGAGGTGGACACAGGACGAGCGCCGCATCGACTCGCTCACACAGTGACAGCGCATCGAGGAGGCCCGAGTCGTCCCCGAGGTTGTACAGCAACAGGTCCCGCCCGGCCCCCCGCAGCACCGCCTCGGCCCCCCTGAGGACTTCGAGGAAAACCCAGTTGGCCACATCCGGCACGATCACCCCTTGTGGACCAGGACCGCGCCGGTCAGGCTCAAAACGGCGGCGAGCACGGCGAAAATAATCGCGGCTGGGAGGGTACGCATTCACGAGGTCTCCGATCTCTGACACCGATGCGATCTGATCGTCCAGTTGTGGAGCGGGGCCGGTCCTGGCTTCTCCGATCTGTTGGGCGGTGTCTTCCATCGCCCGACAGATCGGAGGGGCTGGTTCGCGAAGATCCAGTGCGTGATACCGGACCTGGCGTACTCCTCGGCACCGAGCACTGGACAGCAGATTGGTGCGATGAACACCGGCGTGCGCCGATCCCATCCCCGGCCGAATTCCAGAAGTTCCTCGCCCCCATCGGGTCGCGTGGCTTGCACAAACACCGCGTCCGCGCCAGCATCCACATAGCGGTTCGCGCGGTTCAAGGCCTCGGCCACGCCGTGCCCGGCCACCAACGCTTCGGTTCGGGCGATCAAGAAACAGCTGGGCTCCAGCCCGCGGCGCGTGGCGCGGAGGCGCTTCTCCTGTTCCTCCACGCTGGCCAGGTCCCGCTTACCGGGGTACAGGCTTGACCACTTGTCCAGCGTGTTGTCCTCGATGCACACCGCGCTCGCGCCGGCCTGGGAGATTGTCCGCGCCGCCAGGTCTATCTTGCGCGGGTCTCCGTACCCGGATTCCATGTCCACAACCACCGGATGACGCGTCGTCCTCGCCACGGTCCGCACCACACTGGCCATCTCGGAGGAATCTATTAGCCCGAGATCGGGAAGGCTCCCCAGCGCGGCGGACACACAGAAACTGCTCACCCAGACGAAGTCGGGGTTGTGCCTGTCGGCCAGCCGTGCGGACGAGCCGTCATACACGCCAACTCCGAGACGTACAGGAGTCTCGGTCGAGAACCAGCTGGGTGTCACGTGATCGCCTTCCCGGTTTGTGATGTCGAAGAGTTCGACCTTTAACCATTGGAGTGGTATGCGTAGCGCTCCATCGAGCCGCACAGATGAAATCTTCGTTGGGAGCTAGCGGCTGCCCGGTGACCATCACGGCGCCCGCGGCTACGGGCCCGGCACCCTGCTCGTGACCGACGGTGGCATGCCGGAGGACGGCGCCGTCGATCAGCGTTCGGGGCGGGGAGGGGGTCGGACCCCCGGGGATGCCAAAGATGATCTTTTCATTCGTCGGCCCCAACGAACCGACCACCGACCGCGCTCCGGTCATCTTCTTGATCCTTTTTCTCCGGTCGCTGAGGTCATGAAGATCCGAAGTGAGTCCTCGGGGCATATAGTCAACTATCATGTTTACGTACGCTACTCCCGGATTGGTGTCGATGCGCGTCGCGCGTCGCCTGGGGGCGTGTGACGTAAATCTCCCTAGCTGAGGTGCCAGGCCCTCCTATCGATCATGATCTCAGCTAGCTTGCTGGGACTTTTGGGGCATTTGAAGCTTTTGCGTAGCCGTCATGTACGGTTCGAAACCGTGATGTCATCCTTGGTTAGGTTGCATGGGCCCTGGTCCGTGAGGAGCACGGAGTCCCAGGACGCCCGATCCTTATGATCGTAACAATCGATCAGTTGAAGATTGTGTTATCGCTGGACGAGCACTGCGTCCCGCTCCGTCCACGCTGGTACATGCGTGGCTCACCGCTCGCGACCGTGCGGTGTGTCGGGCAGTTCTCGCCTGCTCGTGGTTACGGGTCCACGTGTAGAGCCGGGTACGGGCCCGGCGGCCGACCACACGCCCCAGCCGATGGCCGTCGTCACCTCGGTGTCCCGCGAGACGGACAGGGCGCGTACCCCACGCCCGGCCGGTGTCGCAGCCCTCACCGGCCACCTTCAGTCCTTCGGGGCACGCCCGGCCGGGTTGGTCCGGACCGTGAACCCGGATCGGGAGAGGATTGGCACGGGACCGAACGGGATGGCCCGGATGGAAACGGGATGGCCCGGATGGAAACGGGATGGCCCAGATGGGGATGGTGTCGTGCACAGGTTCGAGGACCGCTGGGTGGTTTCCGCCAGTGATCTTGTCGACGTCGTCGAGTGTGGGCATCGCGTCGGGCTTGCGCACGCGCTCGCCGCCGGGCTGGTGACCGGGGAGACGTCGGAGAACGGGCCCCGCCGGATCGACCGGGTGCGCCTGACCCCCGCGGACACCACTGCCGTGCGGCACGGCGAGGCGCACGAACGACGCTGGCTGGAGCATCTGCGCCGGTGTTTTGGCGCGGACGGGGTCGTGGCGATCGAGCGGCCCGCCCCCACGCTCGCCGCCCTGGCCCAAGCCCACGAGCGGACCCGCCAGGCGTTGGCCGCCGGGGTTCCCGTCGTCTACCAGGGGGCGCTGTTCGACGGCGCGTTCCAGGGGCGCCCCGACTTCCTCATCGCGGCGCATCTCGACCCGGTCGCCGGCGCATCGACCGGGCCCGCGGTCGCGGGCCGTTACGAGCCCTACGACGCCAAGCTCGCCCGGCACGCCAGTCCGGGAGCCGTGCTGCAGCTCGCCGCCTACGCGGCGGCCTTACCGTCGGTGGGCGTACCCGTTCCGCGGTTCATGCATCTGCTGCATCCCGCGCAGCGGGCCACCGAGCCAGAGCCAGAGCCAGAGCCCGCGCTCGGGGTCGGGGTCGGGG
>NZ_CDWWXA010000083.1:18571-22369 GCF_977971845.1 Frankia sp. CeCAU1
GTCGGGGTCGGGGTCGGGGTCGTGCGCACGTTCCGGGTCGACGATGTCGTGCCGATGGTCGGGCACGCGCGCAGCCGTCTCGCCGATCGGCTGGCGGCTGCCCCCGCGGTTCCCGAACCGTCCTGGGCCGAGCCCCGGTCAGCCTGCGCCACCTGCGCGTTCAGCGCGCACTGCGCGCGCGGCCGGGCGGAGGCCCGCGACCTGTCGCTGGTCGCCGGGCTGCGCGGCGACCAGCGACGGGTGCTGCGCGCGGCCGGCATCACCGCGGTGGAGGAGCTCGCCGCGGCCCGCGACGACCAGCGGCCCGCGACGATGTCCCCAGCGACGTTCGCGGGACTGCGTCTTCAGGCGGAACTGCAGGCCGCGCAGGATGCGACGCGTACCGCGGACGACCCGGTCGGGACGGTGACCGTCCGGATGACCGGCCCGGAGGGGCTCGCGGCCCTTCCGGTGCCCGATCCCGGTGACATCTACTTCGATATGGAGGGCGATCCGTACGCGCTGGACGCCGCCGGTCTGGAGTACCTGTTCGGCGCGGTCACCCTCGCGGACGGCGAGCTCTTCCGGGCGTTCTGGGCACACGATCGGGCGGGGGAGCGGCAGGCGTTCGAGCGTTTCGTCGACTGGGCGACGGAGCGGTTGCGGGCGCACCCCGGCGCGCACATCTACCATTACGCGCCCTACGAGCCGAACGCGTTGCGCCGGCTGGCCGCGCGACACGGCACGCGGGAACGGCAGGTAGACGATCTGCTCGCCGGGCACCGGCTGGTGGATCTCTACGCCGTGGTCCGGCGCAGTCTGCGGATCTCCCAGCCGTCCTACTCGATCAAACACCTCGAACCGCTGTTCCTGCCCGGTGCCCGACAGGCCGAGGTGAAGAACGCCACCGACAGCATCGTGGCGTACGAGAGCTTCCTGGCACACCGCGCAGCCGGGGAGCTCGCCGCGGCCGACCGCGTCCTCGCTCAGATCGCCGACTACAACCGGATCGACTGCGTGTCGACTCACCGACTGCACCGCTGGCTCCTGGGCCTGCGGGGGGCCGACGGCGGCACGCCGCGGATCGACACCGCTGCCGCCGTTGAAACCGCTGCCGCAGCCGACACCGCAGCCGACACCGCCGACGACGACGCGCTCGTCGACACCCTCGTCGCGGGCCTTCCCGACGATCCGGCCGACTGGACGGGAGACCAGCGGGCGCGCGCCCTGCTCGCCGCGGCCGTCGGATACCACCGGCGTGAGAACAAGCCCGCCTGGTGGTCGTACTTCGCGGCGCTGACCGCCGATCGCGCCACGCTGGAATCGGCCGACGACTGCGCGGTCCCGGTGAGCTGGACCGTTGTCGAGGACTGGGTCGAACCGGCCGGGCGACGGCGGCGGAGTCGTCGACTGCTGCAGGCCCGCGTCGATCCGGACCGTCCGCATCCCTTCGACCGCGGCGAGGCGGTGCGGCTGCTCTACCCGGGACCGCCCGGGGCCGAGGGCGCCACCACCGACGCGGTCGTCGAGCGGGCCGAGCCGCACACGCTGCTGCTGCGGGAGAGCGTCGCCCCCGACGGCGTGGCCCGCAGGCCGCCCCTCGCCGTGCTGCCCGGATCGCCGGTGCGTCCGGAACCCAAGCCGGCGGCGATCCGCGACCTCGCCCGCCGGACCGCCGACGCCCTGCCGGACCTGCCCGCGGACCCCGCGTTGGACCTGCTGCGGCGTCGCCCCCCGCGGCTGGTCGGCCGGGACGACCTGCCGGCGCCCGGCGAGCACGACGGAGACCAGATTGCCGCCGTGCTCGCCGCGGTGAGCACGCTCGACGGCTCCTACCTGGCCGTGCAGGGGCCGCCGGGGGCGGGCAAGACCTACCTCGCCGGCAGGCTCATCCGCCATCTCGTCGAGCAGGGGCGCACGGTCGGGGTCTGCTCGACCAGTCACAAGGCGATCGAGAACGCGATGCTCGCCGCGACCGGCCAGCCGCCGGCGGACCCGAAGCCCGCGGATACCCGGGCCGCGGATACCCGGGCCGCGGACGCCGTGCCCGCCTGGCGCCCCGCGGTGCCCGCCGCGAAGAAACAGCGGTCCGGGGCGAGGCCGGCTTCGGCGGCTTCGGGCATGTTCCCGCCCTGGGATGGTCCGCGGGATCTGCGGGCACTCGCGGCGTGGCGCCGGGAGCACCCCGAGGGCCACCTGGTCGGGGACACCGCCTGGGCGTTCGCGAACCCGGTGCTGCGTGGTGACCCCTTCGACGTTCTGATCATCGACGAGGCGGGGCAGTTCGCGCTCGCGGACACCCTCGCGGTGGCTGGCGCGGCCCGCAACCTCGTGCTCCTCGGCGATCCGCAGCAACTGCCGCAGGTGGTGGCCGGCATCCATCCGGACGGCGCGGACGCATCGGCGCTGTCGCATCTGCTCGGCGACGCCGAGGTGATCCCGCCCGAGTTCGGCTACTTCCTCGACCGGACCCGCCGGCTGCACCCGGCCGTGTGCGCGCCGGTGTCGGCGCTGGCGTACCGGGGGCTGCTGCACGCGCATCCGGTGGCCGGGACGCGCGCCGTGGCGGGTGTGCCGGCCGGGCTGTACCTGCACGACGTCGAGCATCACGACAACGGCACCCGGTCGGACGAGGAGGTGGCCGTGATCCGTGACATCGTTCGCCACCTGCTCGGTCGTACCCTCGTCGACGGCGGGCCCCTGCGCCCGCTCCTCGGCAGTGACCTGCTCGTCGTCGCCCCCTACAACCGGCAGGTGCGGGCGGTCGAGCACGCGCTGGGCAAGGCGGGCCTGCCCGGGGTGCGGGTCGGGACGGTGGACCGTTTCCAGGGCCAGGAGGCAGCCGTCGTCATCACCTCGCTCACCACGTCCAGCTCGGCCCAGGCGTCGCGGGGGCTGGACTTCCTGCTCTCCCGCAACCGGCTCAACGTCGCGATCTCCCGGGCACAGGTGGCGGCGGCGCTGGTCATGTCACCGGCGCTGCTCGACAGCTCTCCCCGTTCGGTCGCCGAACTTCAGCTCCTCGCCGGGTTAGCCCGGCTGCGTGCCATGGCCCGAACGGACCTGCTCACCGTGCGCTCCCCGATACATTCCTGACACTTTCTTGGTACGTTGCCGGAACCTGGTGGGTGGTGGCGATGAAGCCACGGAGTCCACTACGCGCCCGCGGCCCCCGACTCTCATGCAGATATGTAAAGTCCGTTTCGTCGGTATTTGTTTGTGCTTATTGTAAAGCCGGTGCTAGGATTCGCGACGTCTGGGCAGGTTGGGGAAGGGGATGCTCATGACTCTTACACTGGCTATTCCTAGCCGTATGCAAACTGTTCTGCCTCGGGCGCTCGCGCGCCTGCGGGCCTCATCGGGTGCACACATTACTTTCGGGGGAATGGTCGCACTCCATTCCCGCACCCTGACCATCACCAACGTGGACGGGCCGGGGCCGGCCGGGCTGATCGGTGTCGAGATCCCATCCGGGATGGGCATCGGCGGTCAGGTCGTCAAGCATTGCCGGCCGGTCGTCATCAACGATCGAGCTGCCGCGCGAAGAGCGCTGCGATCCACCGCCGCGGAGATCGACGACACCGGTCTCGGTGCGATCATGGCGGTGCCGGTGTGTGAGGACGGCGCGGTGGCTGCGGTACTGTACGCCGCTGTCGAACCGGATCTGTCATTCGATGAGTCGGCTATTCACGCGGCCATGGCGGTGGCCCGGTTGATGGAGCGCGAACTCGGTCTCGTCAGCGGGGGGCCGCGGTCGAGAGTGCCGTCGGTACCGGTCCAGGGGCGGGTGCCGGTCGAGGGGCGGGTGCCCGTTCAGGG
>NZ_CDWWXA010000084.1:0-21565 GCF_977971845.1 Frankia sp. CeCAU1
CCCCCAGCCCCCCGAGTCCCCGGAGACCTCTCGACCACCGGGATCGTCGAGTTCGACTCCGTGAACCGGAGGGGGTTGGCCGTGACGACGGGGTGTCCTCCCGATGCGTCGTGTGGGTCAGCTCGGCGCACCCGGCGGCCGCCCGCCGGGCCCGCCGGACGGTGGCTGGCCGCCGGGCGCACCGGCGGGCTGGCCGCTGGACGGGGTGGTCGTGGTGTCGACGCCGACGGCGAGGGAGACCGTGTAGCCGCTGGTGACGTTGCCGGTCACGGTGGCGAGCTGGCGGGCGCCACCGTCGTCCCCGAAGACGTTGTCGCTGTCGAGACTGGCCTGAGACAGGTTCGCGATCGACGCCTTGTAGCCCTGCTGCGCGTAGACTTGGTCGCAGACGTTCTTCGGCAGGGCGACCTGGGACGTGGCGATCGCTTTGGTGGCGTCGGTGATGCTGGCCTGGTCGGGGTAGACCTCGAAGTGGATGTGTGGCCAGCGTCCGCTGTAGCAGGCCGGGAAGATGCTGGTGAAGCGTACCTTCCCGGCCTTGTCGGCGATCTGGACGCCGCGCAGGTAGTTCTGGTCGGTGATGCCGTTGGTGTACATCGAGTAGCGGCCTTCGCGGTCACAGTGCCACACGTAGACGGCCACTCCCGCGAAGGGGACGCCGCCGGCGAGATCGGTGATGGTCAGCTCCAGCGTCATGGGAACGCCCTCGGCGGTGCCGGTCGCTCCGCCGAAGCTGGACCGGATGTCGCTGCGGACCACGCCGCTCTGCTCGAGCACGTCCGGCCCGTTGGAACCGTCGCCCGGGTAGGGGCCAGCCGTCTCCTGGGGGATCTCCCCGGACGCCCCGCTGGTCGAGGCGGATGACGACGTGCTGGGCGACGCGGTGGAGCCGGACGATCCCGAGGCTTCGGCCCCGCCTGTTCCGCAGGCAGTCAGGCCCGCCGTCGCGGCACCGAGGCCGAGAAAGGTCAGCATCCGCCGCCGGCTCAGCAGCGTGCCGAGGTCGAAGCCCAGTCCCTGGTCGACGGCCTCCTCCTCGGGCCGGGGCAGGGGACGCCCCTCGTACGTCGGCCTCCGGCCGTCCCGCTGGTAGTCCGCCATGCGCTCTCCCTGAAATCGACTGATCTTGCGCCTTCACTATGGCGGGACAGTTTTTGCCCGCGCTGTGCGTCCGCTGTGCCTCGGCTGTGCGCGCCAAGTCCCCATCACGGCGGCGGGAAGACCGGCCGGCACGGATCGGGCCGCATGACGGTACCTGGCGGGGCTGAGGCTGACTACGGGATGGTCCACTCGCGCACGGTGACGATGTCCAGCCGTCGTTCCACGACGGCGCCTGCCGGCCAGCCGTTGACGAGCCGGGTCAGCTCGTCGGCCAGCGATTCGGAGCCGACGGCGTGCCACCTCTGCGCGGCTAGGCCTGCCCGTAGCGCCTCGGCGTAGGAGCTCCGGCTCATCTCGGCGATGTCGCGAACCATCGCCGTCGTCGTCGCGAGGCGCGAGGACAGTCCCGTGAACGACCGCCCACAGCCACATCCGCCGTCGGGGTCCGCCCGGTCGATCGCGCAGACCAGACCGAGCCATACCAGTTCCCCCTCGGCACAGTGGTTGAAGTCGTTGTCGCGTTGGCCCTGGGTGGCCGCGGTCGCGGTCAGGATCTTCATGTCGGCTCCTCGGAGCAGGGAGGTGTCGGGTGCACGGGCAAGCTAGCGGTCACAACCGCGGGCCGTTGAGTCGTGACCGCGGGCCGTTGAGTCGTGACCGCGGGCTGTTGAACGGACGGAACCCGACCGCAGTCGGAACCCGACCGCAGTCGGAACCCGACCGCAGTCGGACCCGCGCATCGAAGCACCCGGGAGCTCAATCGACGAGGAGTAAATCCGGCTGTGGGCGCCCTCGACGGACGTCACCGCAGGTCAGGTGCCCTATATCGAGCGTGCGCCGCCGAACGCCGAGAAGCCGAACGCCGAGAAAACGCGCTCATCCGGGCTGTCATTTGCCGTCGTCTGCCGGCTCGACTCAGCACGACCGCCGGATGCAATGCGCAATCCAAGATGACCACTCGGTAAGATCTGCCGGTTACGCCTACCTGCGCCGGTCGATGTTGGGGGACACGATCATGACGCCTGCCCTCCAGCCGTCCGACCCGCGGAAGGCCGGTCCCTACACGCTGGTCGAGCGCCTGGGCGCCGGTGGAATGGGACAGGTCTACCTTGGCGTCTCCCCGGCCGCCGAGAAGGTCGCCGTCAAGATCGTCCGACCGGATGTCTTACCCGACCAGGCGACTCGTCAGCGTTTCGGGGACGAGGTCGACAACCTTCGGATGGTGTTCGGGTCGCGGGTCGCCCGCTTCGAGGATGCCGATCTGGAGGGCGATCCGCCCTGGCTGGCAGTTGAGTACGTACCGGGCCGCACACTCGCCCAACATGTTGAGCTTCATGGGCCGTTGGGACCAGATCTGGTGGCCATCCTCGCCGCGATGCTGTGTGAGGGGCTCTCGAAGGTGCACCGAGTCGGGCTGCTGCATCGCGACCTGAAGCCGCAGAACATTATGCTCGGCCCGGACGGTGCGAAGATTCTCGACTTCGGCCTCGCCGTGCTTGCGAACCGCCGAGCGCATCTCACCGACCCGGGCAGCATCGTCGGCACGATCGCCTACATGCCTCCCGAACAGGCCCGGGACGGACGGGACCTCACTGTCGCGGCCGACGTCCACGCGCTGGGGGCCACCCTCGCCTTCGCGGCGACCGGGCGGCTGCTTTATCCGTCGGTCCCCGTGGTAGCGGTCCTGAACGCCGTCATGGACCCGGATACACTCCCCGATCTGGGTGCCGTCCCCGCCGAGCTCGCGCCACTCGTCGCCGGCATGGTGGCGTTCGACCCGGTGGCGCGGCCCGAGCTCATGGCGGTGGCAGCGGCGATGCTCGCGACGACCGCCGTACCCGCGGCCGTGCTGCGCCAGCGTTTCGTCCAGACGACGTACCCGGCTACATCGCCAGTCTCGCTTCCTGCCCTCTCGCTTCCTGACTCGCTGGCCGGCCCGGTCGTCGACGGCGAGGGGGTTTACCACGGTGGCAGTGACCGCGACCGTGCCGGCGACGACCGTGCCGGGGGTGACCGTGCCGGCGACGACCGTGCCGGGGGTGACGTAACGGTGGGCCCGGCGGACCCCGCAGGCAACGGCCCGACAGTCCACGGGCCAGAATCGAAACGCCGCCCGAGGCCGGGTCGCCCGAGTCCGGGTGTAGAGCCCACGGTGGACGTGTCGTGGCTGGTCCGCGAGTTGCGAGCCGACTACGCGCGGGACGCCCGGTTCTGAATACTGGCGCGTCGGGCACACGGTCGAGCGTGACGGCGTCTCACGGCGAAGACGAGGCGACGCTTCACAGCGGAGAGCTCACGGTGGAGAAAGGTGCAGGGGTGGTCGCGGCAGCAGAACCCGGGGCACGGTACGCGGCGGGGGCGCGAGTCCTGGTCCGGGACGAAGAGTGGCTGGTCCGCCGGGTGACCCTGACCGACCACGACGGGTACCTGCTGCGAGTGGTCGGGGCGTCCGAGTTCGTCCAGGACGAGGAGGCCGTCTTCCTCGACGGGCTGGAGCACATCGAGGTGCTGCGCCCCGAGGGCACGAAGCTGGTGCGTGACACCACGCCGACGTTCCGGCGAAGCCGGCTCTACCTGGAGGCGGTCCTGCGCCGTACCCCGCTTCCCCGCACCGAGAAGGGACTGGCACTGGCCGAGGGGTTCCTCCTGGACTCCCACGACTACCAGCAGCGCCCGGCTGAGAAGGCGCTGGCCGGGCTGCGGCCACGTATCCTGATCGGGGACGTCGTCGGTCTCGGCAAGACTCTTGAGATCGGACTGATCCTGGCCGAGCTGGTGCGGCGAGGGCGCGGCGACCGCATCCTCGTCGTCACCCCGCAGCACGTGCTCGAGCAGTTCCAGCACGAGTTGTGGACGCGCTTCGCGTTGCCGCTGGTCCGGCTGGACTCGCTCGGTATCCAGCGCATCCAGCAGGAGATCCCGGCGGGCCGTAATCCGTTCACGTACTTCAAGCGAGTGATCGTCTCGATCGACACGCTGAAGGACGTGGGAATGTACGAGCACCACCTCAGGAACACGACGTGGGACGCCGTGGTGATTGACGAGTCCCACAACCTGATCGGCGAGACGAGTCTACGCAACCGTCTCGCGAAGCTGCTCGCCGTTCGGACGGACGCGCTTGTGCTGGCCAGCGCCACCCCGCACAACGGTGACAAGCAGTCGTTCGCCGAACTCGTCCGGCTGCTGGAGCCGACGGCGGTCACCGACATCAAGGACTACACCCGCGACGAGATCGACCCTTACTACATCCGCCGCACGAAGGCGGACCGGGAGGTGACCGACAAGATCGCGGACGAGTGGGCGCCCCGGGCGCCGTCGATTTCCTGCCGGTGCCCGGCGACACCCGCGGAGGAGAAGGTCTTCGCCGAGCTGGCGGCCGTCTGGCTGCCCGCTTCGGGCGAGCCGGACCCGGCCGTCGTTGGCAAGGAACGGCGGCTGTTTCCCTACACCCTGGTGAAGGCGTTTCTGTCCTCCCACCTGGCGCTCATCGAGACGGTCGACAACCGGTTGGCGTCGAAGAGCTGCACGAGCCCCGCCGAGCGGGCGGCACTCGAACGGCTACGCGAGCTGGCGGGCGCCATCCCGGCCAACCCTGGCGGTCCGGGGGCTGGCGCGGACACCGCTCCGGCCAAGCTCACCCGGCTTCTCCGGGAGCTCCGTGAGATCGGCGCCGGCCCGGCGTCGAACACCCGCGTCGTGGTGTTCTCGGAACGAATCAGGACACTGCGTTGGCTGTCCGTAGTCGTTCCCGCGGCGCTCGGGTTCTCCGCGAAGGCGACCGAAACCGCGGTGAAGGTCCTGCACGGTGGGCTGACGGACACCGTGCAGCAGGAGATCGTCGAGCAGTTCTCCCTCGGGGGAAACCCGCTGCGCCTGCTGTTCACCGGCGACATCGCGTCCGAGGGCGTGAACCTGCACCGCGAATGTCACCACCTTGTCCACTACGATCTGCCGTGGAGCCTGATTCGGATCGAGCAGCGCAACGGCCGCATCGACCGGTACGGGCAGAAGCACGAGCCGCAGTTCCGGGCCATCGTGCTGACATCAGCGGTCGACGGGGCGAAGGACGACACCGCCGTCGCCGAGAAACTCCTCCGGCGGGAGGACGAGGCGCATCGCACCCTGGGCACCGCGGAAGCGGTGACCGGCGAGTTCCGCGCCGAGCTGGAAGAACAGCGCATGGTGCGCAACCTCGTCGCCGGCCGCCCGGTGGAGGAGGCCCTCGTGCCACGGACCGCAGCGTCGGTCATGGCGAACCTGCTCAGCGGGTCCGGCCCCCAGGTCGCACCGCCGCCGGCGCGCGCGAAGCTGCCGACGCTGTTCGGCGCCACCGAGCAGTTCGTGGACGAGGCGCTGCGCGAGGTGTTCGCCGACGACCCGGAGACCGCGTTGGCGCTGCGGCGCGAGCCCGGCCTGCTGTCCTTCGACGCCCCCGAGGACCTTGAGCACCGGCTGTCGGACCTGCCCCGCTCGTACCTGGCGGACCAACGCTCGGCCGACGGAGTGCTCCGGCTGAGACTGACGTTCGACCGGGACTTCGCCGACGCCAAGCTCACCGAGGCCCGTCGGCGTACCAGGACCTCCTGGCCGGATGTGGGCTTCGTCAGCGAGATCCACCCGGTTGTCGACTGGCTGGTCGACAAGGTGCTCGTTCGGCTCGGCCGCCAGCAGGCACCGGTCCTCGTCGCCGAGGTCACCGAGCCGGTGTTCCTGGTCCAGGGCATCTACTGCAACCGCGTCGGCCAGCCGACCGTGGTGCGGTGGATGGCCGTGTCCGGCCTGCCGGACGAGCCTCGGGTGGAGGAGATGGAACAGGTACTGAAAGAGGCGGGGGTTGGCCCGGCGATGACGAACCCTCCCACCGAGATCGACCTCGACGGGTTGCAACGGCTGGTCCCAGCGGCGGTTGCCGCGGCGGCCCGCGAGCTGAAGCGCCAGCGGATGCACTGGGACGCCAGCATCGCGGCACCGTTGGAGGCCTACCGGGCGATGCTCCGCACCTGGCGGCAGCGCAGCCTGCTCGACGAGGATGACACCCGCTCGGCGACGATCCTGCTGCCGGCGGCTGGTCGGTCCCGGCGCAAGAAGGACGTCGAGGACACCGTGGTCGAACAAATCAAGATCGTTGATCGTCTTGAGACCTCAGGCGAGCCGCTGCTGCGGGTGCTCGCGGTCCTGGAGCCTGGCCGGTGAGCTTCGAGGCACTGACGAACCGAGGTGAGTACCTGTCGCCGTACTACCTGACCGAGGTGCTGCCCCAGGAGATCCGCAAGACCGCGGTCCCCCGGTGGGCGGACCAGGAGAAGGCCGCCGCCGCGAGCCCGCGAACAGGAGTCAGAAGACTGCGTTCGGAGTACTTCGCCCGCAAGCCGGCGGCCGTGGGAGTCGACGGGCTGGACGCCGAGCACCGCCGCAAGGAGCTTCTCCAGCTACATGACGAGGTGCTGGCCGCGCTGGGGTTCGAGCCACGCCGCGAGGTCGTCACCGTGACTCGCGCCGGGTCCGAAAGCGTCGTTCCCGTGGTGTACGCCGGGGGTGGCCTGGTCGACGATGCCGGGGACGGTGGCCTCGGGGGCGGTGGCCTCAGGGACGGTGGCGTCGTCGCCGTCGAATGTGCCTGGGCCGCGGACATCGACGCCGCCGCCGATCCGGACGGCGGGGGCAAGCTGCTCGACCCGGTGCAGCTGGACAACCGCGAACGCATCGAGCACGGCACGAAACTGGCCAGCCACCTGTTCGCCGCCGACAGGGGCGCACCGCGTTACGTGCTGATTCTCAACGGCGGGGTGGTGACCCTCGCCGACCGGCACACCTGGAGTGAGGGCCGGTACCTGGCCGTCAGCTTCGACGTGGCGTTCGCCCGCAACGACACCCGGCCGGGCGGCGAACTGGACGTGATCGCGGCGCTGTTCGGCGCCGACGCGCTGCGACCGCCGCCGCAGGGCGGCCCGGAGCCGTTGGCCGAGCTGGTCGCCGGGTCGCGGCGGCAGGCCGCCGGGGTCTCGTCCGAGCTGCGGGAGGGGCTGCGGCTGTCCGTCGAGCACATCGCCGGCGAGGTGCTTGCCCGGTTGCGCGACGCCGGAATCCACCCGGAGGAGATCATGGCGCCCGACGAGCTCGGTCGCCAACTCACCCGGGAGTCGTTACGCTACCTCTACCGCATCCTGTTCCTGCTGTACGCCGAGGCGCGACCGGAGCTGGGTGTGCTCCCTGCCGAATACCCTGAATACGTCGAGGGGTACAGCCTGGCCCGACTCGGTGACCTGGTGGCCCGGCGCCGGCCCACCGGCGACGACGCGCGCAACCGGTTCTACCTGTACGAGTCGCTGGACCTGCTGTTCACGATGGTCAACACCGGCTACCGACCGGTCGATGGTCAGCCGAAGAGTGACGGGGAGGGGCTGCGGTTCGAGCCGCTGCGCTCGGAGCTGTTCGCGACGGACGCGGTGCGGCTGATCAGCCGCGCGCTGCCCGTCCCGGCGCGGGAGGGCACCGACGGTCCGACGGTTGATACTCGGCTGCGTAACGGCTGCCTGTACGAGGTGCTGCGGCTGCTCATGCTGACGCGGGGGAAGAAGGGGCCGCGGCGGGGGAAGGGCCGGCGCGGCGGCTTCATCTCCTACGCTCAGCTGGGCATCAACCAGCTCGGTGCCGTCTACGAAGGGTTGATGTCCTACACCGGGTTCATCGCGAGCGAGGAGCTTTACGAGGTCGCCAAGGGCGGCGACCCGGCCGACGGCAGCTGGATGGTACCCGCGTCGAAGATCGACGAGTATGCGGACGAGGTGTTCGTCCGACACCTGAGCGAGGAGACCGGCCGGCGTACCGGCCCGCGCGTGCGGTACCCGAAGGGCTCGTTCGTCTACCGGCTCGCCGGCCGGGACCGGCAGACCAGCGCCTCGTACTACACCCCGCCGTCGCTGACCGAGGTCACCGTCCAGCTCGCGCTGCGCCACCGGCTCGACCAGAACGGTACGAAGACCAGGTCTCGCGAACTGCTCGACTGGACGATCTGTGAACCGGCGCTGGGTTCCGGGGCCTTCCTCAACGAGGCGATCAACCAGGTCGCGGCCGAGTACCTGAAACGAGCACAGCACGAGCGGCAGGAGCGCCTCGACCCGGAGCGCTACGCTGTCGAGCTGCAGCGCACGAAGGCGTACATCGCCCTGCACAACAGCTACGGCGTCGACCTGAACAGCACTGCCGTCGAGCTCGCCGAGATCTCGCTGTGGCTCAACGTCATGCACGCCGGCCTGCAGGCGCCCTGGTTCGGCCTGCATCTGCGGCGAGGCAACTCGCTGATCGGGGCCGGGCGCCGTCTCTACCCCCGCGACCAGCTCGCCGACCGGGCCTGGCTGCACACCGCGCCGACCGACCACCCGTTCCGTGCCGGTGAGCTGCCGCCGAGGACGGTCCACCACTTCCTGCTGCCGGCCGACGGCTGGGGCGCGGTCGCGAAGGAACCGGAGGCCAAGGCGCTGGCGCCGAACCAGGCCAAGGCGCTGGCGGCGTGGCGCCGAAGCATCACGAAGTCGCCGGCGACGAAGGGAAAGGTCTCACCGCAGGTCAGACGGCTGGAGGCCCTGGCGCGGCGGGTCGAGTTCCTGTGGGGCCTGGTCCGGCAGCGGCTGGAGATCTCCGAGGCGGAGATCCGCCGGGACATCAAGGTCTGGGGTGCCGGCGACCTGCCGCCGGTGGACGGAAAGATCCCGCGCGACAAGGTGCGTAAGGACCTCGATTATCCCGGCACCCCGTTCTGGCGGCTCAAGACGCTGATGGACGTCTGGTGCGCGCTGTGGTTCTGGCCGCTGGACAAAGCCGGGATGCTCGACGGCTCGGCCGACGAGTACGCCGCGAACCCGATTGTCGTCACCCGGGCCGCGCCCGAACCGCCCGCCGACCCCGGCCCGGTCGGCCAGCCGGCGACGTGGGAGTCGCGCTCGATCTTCGAGGAGGACCAGCAGATCGACCCGGATGTCGCCGCCTCGACAACGTCGACCGCCCCGCGGAACGCGCCGCGGCCGGACAGGAAGCTGGTCGAACGGCTCCGGCGACTCGTGCCGCTGGCCACCCTGGACGACTGGCTCGCCTTCGCCGAGGCGCTGATCGGCCGCAACGAGATCCCCGACGACGCGTTCGTCTCCCGCTTCACCACCCTTGACGAGTTGGAGGAGTACGAGAACGAGCTGGCGCCGTGGGTCGGGCAGGACGAGCCGACCAGCCTGGCGGAACGCTTCCCGTGGCTCGCCACCGCCGAGGAGATCGCCGACCGGCGGGGCTTCTTCCACTGGGAGGTGGAGTTCGCCCAGGCCTTCGCCCGGGGCGGTTTCGACCTCCAGGTCGGCAACCCGCCCTGGGTCCGCCCGCGCTGGGAGGAGAACGTCGTCCTCGCCGAACACGACCCCTGGTTCATGCTGGTACCGAACCTCTCGGCCCCTGCAAGAGAACTGAGGAAAAAAGACCAGCTCGATGATCCTGAAGCGCGAGCCGATTTCAGCACCGAACTTGCGATACACGCCGGCGTCTCCGGGTTCCTCGGCTCGCCAAGCGTATATCCCCTGCTGCAGGGAACGCAGCCGGATCTTTATCGGGCCTTCATGTGCGAAGTGTGGCGGAACTCGTCCACGATCGGGACATCGGGTCTGCTGCACCCCGACACACATTTTGTCGGCGGCAAGGAGAAGAACCTGCGCCGTGCCGCATATCGACGCCTTCGCGTACACGGCGATTTCGTGAACTCCGGAAACCGGTTCTTCCCACCCCCGGTGGACCGGAACAGCCATTTTGGGGTTCACATTTATGGCCCGGAACTGGATATCGGCTTCCAGCACCTGAGCTGGCTGTTCGGGACGAAGACCCTCAGCGACTCGCTCGACCACGACGGAAACGGCCCGCTGCCGGGCATCAAGTACGCCGGCACCTGGGACCTCCGGCCACACGCCGGCCGCGTCGTCACTGTTACCGAAGAAATACTCAAGGACTGGATGCGTCTGACCGGCGAAAGCGACGAGTCCCCCGCTACCGCCAGGCTGCTGTATCCGGTCGTTGTGGAGGAGCAGTCGGCCATCGGGGCGCTCACCAGGTGGGCCCACCGGCTCGGCCAGATGAACCCGAGGATCAGCCGTGGCTACGACGAGTCCGGCGCCAAGAAAGCTCGACTTATCGAAGAGAAATTCACCGATCCGAAAGACTGGTCGGAGGTAGTCCTCAGGGGACCGCAGTTCTCGATTGGCACACCGATCGCCAAACAGCCTCCGAATATCCGCAGCTTCGATGAGCCGGTCGACCTCCGGCACCTGGACGCCGGTTACGTGCCGACGACCGACTACCGGCGCGCAACCGACATCGAGACCTTCCGTGCCGCCCAGGACCGCTGGCTCGACCACGCATACCTTGAGGAGTTGCGTGGCTCTCCGGCGGCCGTGAATGATGCACGTCGCGCCCTCGCTGCCGCCGCGGATGCCGATCCCGTCGCCATCGACGACGAGGCGGTAGCCGCCTACCTTCGCGGGAGAGCGCGACGGCCCTACACGGACTTCTTCCGAGTCGCCTGGCGCCGGCGAATCGCCAACAATACGTTCCGCAGCCATTTCGTCGCCCTGATTCCACCAGGGCCGGCGCACATCCATGCAGTACACAGCATGTCCCTGGATTCGAATCGAGAAACGGCTCTTACGGCAGGATTCTGGTCCGCATTGGCGGTGGACTATTTTGTACGAGTAACAGGGCGTAGCGACCTTGAGGTAACTGACGCCAATATATTGCCGGCGCCGATTGTGGACCATCCGTTGGCCGGGGCGATCCTGCTGCGGACGCTGCGGTTGAACTGCCTGACGTCGGCCTACGCGCCGCTGTGGAGTGAGGTGTTCGACCAGGCCTGGGGTGACGACGGCTGGGTGATCCCCACGCCGAACACTCCACCGCTCGGTGACGTCCGGCCGGAGTGGGACGTGCGGTCGCCGCTGCGGACCGAGCTGGCGCGGCGGGCGGCGCTGGTCGAGCTGGACGCGCTGGTCTCGGTGATGATGAACATCTCGGCGGATCAGCTCGTCGCCCTGTACCTCGCGCGCTTCCCCCAGCTTCAGGCCTACGAGGAAGACACCTGGTTCGATCTCGCCGGTCGCAAGATATGCGGCGACCGCAACTCGTTCGGGTTCGGCCAGGCCAAGGAGCACTACGTCCAGTTGCGTAAGCACCTGGAGGACCCTCGTCACGAGCCGCCGCCGGAAGGGTATGCTGCCCCGTTCCACAAGGCGGACCGGGAGGCGGAGATGCGGCAGGCGCACGCCGCGTTCAGTGCCCGGCTGCGGGCCGCCCGGGACGCGGGCTGGCGGGAGCCTGAGCCACCGGAGTCGGGCGGATGAGGCCGACGTTCGCCGCCGACAGCCTGCGGCGCAACCTGACGCAGTTCCTCACCACGACGTTCGCCCTCGCCGACGCGGACGAACGGGCCGCGCTCGCGCGCTTTCTGGAGCATCCCGAGCACGGCATCTACCGTGGGCCGTACCTGCGTGTCCGCATCCCGTTCCGGCCGGCGGCCGACGGCTGGCAACGACATCTCCAGTGGCATCCGGGCGGGGACTGGACGCCCTACGAACACCAGGCCCGGGCGTTCGAGCGGCTGAGCACCCTGCATTCCCCGGCCGAGCCGACGCTGGTGACCACCGGCACCGGCTCCGGCAAGACCGAGGCCTTCCTTGTCCCGGTCCTGGATCACTGCGAGCGGGCCGGCCGAGCCGGCCGGCGCGGCGTCAAGGCGCTGCTGCTCTACCCGATGAACGCGCTGGCCTCCGACCAGACGCAGCGCATCGACGAGTTCCTCGCCCGGCCGGGCCTGGAACACGTGACCGCCGGGCTGTACGTCGGCGACGTGGCGGAGACGACCTACGCCCGGGTGATGACCTCCCGCGCGGAGATGCGCCGCAACCCGCCGGACATCCTGGTCACCAACTACAAGATGCTCGACCAACTGCTGCAGCGGGCCGACGACGTGCCGCTGTGGGAGGGTGCCGAGCTCGCGTATGTCGTGCTCGACGAGTTCCACGCCTACGACGGCGCCCAGGGCACCGACGTCGCGATGCTGCTGCGGCGGCTCGGCGCCGTCACCGGCCAGGCCGAGCCGGGCCGTCCGCTCGGGGCCGCCTGCCCGGTCGCCACCTCGGCGACCCTCGGCGAGGGCCAGGGCAGCGACGGCGGCGCGGCCATCCGCGGCGTCGCGGGCCAGGTTTTCGGCACCGTCTTCGACGAGGCGGCGCTGATCGGCGAAGACCGTCAGCGCCCGGAGGAGATTCTCCGCCCGGTCGACCACAACCTGCCGCTGCCGGACCCGGCGGACCTCGCGAGCATTCCCGACCCGGCCCGGGACACCTGGTCGCTGCGGCGGACCGTGGCGGCCGTGCTCGGCGTGGACACCTTCGACCCGGCTGTGCTTGGCCGGCATCTCCAGCGGCACATCCTCACCCACGCGGTGCTGGGTCTGCTCGGTGACGAGCCCAGGACCGCGGCGGAGATCCTGGAACTGCTCCCACGCCGGGGCGCCTACCGCTGGGGCCTCGCCCTGCAGAACGAACCCGAGGTGGCCGCGCTCGGACTGGCCCGGTTCGTCGGGCTGCTGTCGATGGCCCGCGACCCGGACCGGCCTGAGCGCCCGTTCCTCGGTGTCGAGACGCACCTGTGGGTCCGGGCGGTGTCGCGGCTGCTGCGAGGCGTGGCCCGGCAGCCGACCTTCCTGTGGGACGGCGACCCCCGCCGGGTACCCGTCGCCGACGCATCCGAGGCCGACGGTGCGGTCGCGGATACCAGTCAGGCGCTGCTCCCGGCGGTCTACTGCCGGCACTGCGGCCGGTCCGGCTGGTCGGCGATCTCGCCCGAGCGCGATCCGCACGAACTCGTCACCGACCCGGCCAAGATCTACCGGGCCGGCGTCGGCCGGGACAAGCGGCGGGTACGCGCCCTGCTCGCCGCGACCCCGGGCGAGATCGCGGGCACCGGCCGCGGCCTGTTCGTGCTCGACTCCGCCGGCAGCCGCATCCGTCCGTTCGACCCGGCGAAGGACCGCGCCCGGGCCGACCGCCCCGGTTCCGGCAACGACTCCGGTTCCGGTTCCGGCAACGACTCCGGTTCCGGTTCCGGCAACGACTCCGGTAACGACGTGGTCGTCCTCGCCGATCTCGGGGACGATCGGGCGGCCAGCCTGGACCGCTGCCCGGCCTGCGGGCTGGACCAGGGCATCCGCTATCTGGGTGCGGGCCTGGCGACGCTGGCTTCGGTCGCCGTCACCCAGCTGTTCACCGGCGGCGAGCTGGCCGGCCGGGAACGGCGCACCCTGCTGTTCAACGACTCGGTGCAGGACGCCGCCCACCGGGCCGGTTTCGTCGCGAACCGCTCGTTCACCTTCTCGCTGCGCTCGCTGCTCGCCGCCCAACTGGTACCCGGCCAGCCGGTGACTCTCGACGCCGTCGTCGCCGACCTGGTGGCCGCCGCCACCGACCGCGACACCCTTGCCGCGATCATCCCGCCCGACCTGCACGACTCACCCGGTATCGACGCCCTGCTGTCCGGTGAGCACACCGGCAGCCGCAGCACCTGGCGGCTGGTCGCTGACCGGCTGGGGTTCGCCACCGTGCTCGAGTTCGGCCTGCGTTCCCGCCAGGGCCGCACGCTCGAGCTCACCCGCACCGTCGCCGCCGATGTCGTGCTCGACGAACCGGGGAAGGTCGCCGCCCTGTGCCGCGACCTGCTGCTCACCGGCCGGGCCGCGCAGCTCCCGGCCGGGAGCCTGCCCGACGAGGCACGGCTGGAGGCCTTCGTCCGGGGTGTGCTCGAACGGCTGCGCGTCCGCGGCGGCGTCCGCCACACCTGGCTGGCCGGCTACCTCGCCCAGGGCGGCCGCCGGTGGATGGTCTGGGGTGGCCGGCCCGCCGGCATGCCGGCTTTCCCGGAGGGCCTCTCGGCGCCCGCATTCCTGCTGTCCGGGCCTCGGCGCAACAGCGAGTTCGACCTGCTCACCGCGCGCGGCGGCTGGTACCAGGACTGGGCGCGACGGTGCCTGGGCGGGCTCGACCGGGAGGCCGTCCACGAGTTCCTCGGCCGTCTGCTGCCCGAACTCGCCGGTGCCGGCGTGCTGCGCAGCCACCAGCTCACCGCCGACCCGACACTTTCGGTGTTCGGGCTGCAACCCGGCCACGTTCGGGTCGTCCGGCTTGACGATTCCGCGGCCGAGCTGGCCGGGATCCGCTGCGACTCCTGCTCCTGGGCGCAGACCGTGCCGCCGGAACGGGTCGCCGGCTGGGTCGGGCAGCCCTGCCAGCGGTACCGCTGCGATGGTCACCTCACCGCCGCGCCCGACGCCGCCGCCGTGGGCGACTACTACCGTCGGCTCTACCTCGGGGGCGGGGTGTTCCGGGTGGTGACGGGCGAGCACACCGGCGTCCTCACCCGCGTGCAGCGCGAACAGGTGGAACGGCAGTTCCTCGACGGTACCCGCTACACCGACCCGAACGTGCTGTCCTGCACCCCGACGCTGGAGCTCGGGATCGACATCGGGGAGCTGTCGGCCGTGCTGCTCGCGTCGTTACCGGCTGCGCCCGCGAACTACGTGCAGCGCGCTGGGCGGGCGGGCCGCCGTAGCGGGAACGCGTTCGTGCTGACGCTGCTCGCCAACCGCGCCCGGGACCGTTACTACCTCACCGAACCCCGCGAGATGATCGCTGGCCAGATCGTCCCGCCGGGCTGCTACCTGTCCGCGGTCGAGATCCTGCGGCGCCAGTATGTCGCGCACCTCATCGACCTGGCGGCGCGTCGCCAGCTGCCCGGCGTGCTGCCGCTGCCGCGCCGGGCCGGCGCCCTGTTCGGCCCGACCGGCTGGCTGTCGTCGTTCGGCGCCGCGGCCAAGCGGTCCGGCGCCGACACTGTCGAGGTGTTCCTGTCGCTGTTCGGTGACGACGTCACGGCGCAGGCCGCCGGTGAACTGCGGGTGTTCGCGACCGACCGAGCCGGCGGAATCGGCGGAATCGGCGGAATCGAGGGTGCGCTGGCCCGCGTGGACGCCGCCTGGGAAGCCCGGCTGGACGGCCTGCGTCACCGGCTGGCGGCCATCTCGTCCGCCACCGACGCCCTTGCCGACTCCGACCCCGACCAGAAGCGCGAGGCCCGCGGTCTGCGGGCCGAGCAGCGGGCCGTCCGAAAGCGGGTCGCCGAGATCGGCCGGGCCTCGGCGCACGCCACACTCGTCGAGTTCGGACTGCTGCCGAACTACGCCCTGATCGACACCAACACCATGCTCGAAGCGACCCTGACGTGGGAAGACGGCGGGTCAGGACCCGACGACCGCAGATACCACAGCGAGGTCCGCGAGTACCCGCGCCCCGCCCGGCAGGCGCTGCGTGAGATCGCACCTGGCAACATCTACTACGTCCGGGGATACCAGCATGAGATCAGCGGTCTTGAGATCGGCACGCCGGACAGCCCGGCCTGGGAACACTGGCGGGTGTGCCCCGCCTGCGGCCACGTGCGCACCGAACACGCCATCCAGGACCCGAGCGCCTGCCCTCGCTGCGGCGGCCGCGGCATCGCCGACTCGGGAAACCTGTACCAGGTGCTACGGCCCAGCAAGGTGACCGCGGTTGACCGCCGCGATGACGCGCGTATCCGGGACGACGCCGAGGACCGCGTCGTCCGGGCATACTCGATGGCCCACACGGTGGACGTCGACCCCCAGCAGGTGCTGCGGTCGTGGCGGCACACCGGCATCACCTTCGGGATCGACTACACCCGGACGGCCGTGGTGCGGGAGTTCAACCTCGGCCCGGCGCGGTACGACCGGCCGGCCGGCGACGTCTTCGGCGGCGCCCAGGTTCGGCTCAATCCCTTCCACGCCTGCGTCACCTGCGGCGGTACCCCGGAGGACGGCCCGCCGCCGAGCCCGGCCACCGCGGTGGCCGGCCAGGGTGGCCTGCCCGTGGCGGCCACCGCCACCTCGATGCCGGGAACGGTTCCGCGCGAGGCTCAGCACCACCGGCGGTGGTGTCCGTACCGGCGTTCCCCTTCGGCGGCCCGGCACGTCCCGCTCATCCTGGCGCACGAGCTGCGCACCGAGGCGATCCGCATCCTGGTCCCGGCCGTCACCGCCGCCGTCGACGAACGGATGGCCTCGTTCGCGGCAGCGCTTCGCCTGGGCATCGCGGCCCGCTACGGCGGCGATCCGGATCATCTGCGGATCGTTCGGGCGGTGATGCCCGACGGCGGCCAGCACGGCACCGGGCACGTGCGCCGGTTCCTCGTCGTCCACGACACCCAGCCCGGCGGCACCGGCTACCTGCATCGGCTCTCCGACCCCGACAGCTTCCGGGAGGTGCTCGCCGCCGCGCTGCGGGCCGTCGAGAGCTGCCGGTGCGCCGAGGAAGGACGCGTGGCATGCCACCGGTGCCTGTTACGGGACGCCCGCGACGACGAGTTCCAGCTGATCAGCCGGTTCTACGCGGTGGCGATGCTGCGTTCCCTGCTGGACGGGTGGGACGTCGTCGGTGGCCAGCGTACCGACGAGATCTCGCTGTTCGACCAGGTCGAGAGTGAACTCGAAGCGCGGTTCCTAGCCGGTCTGCTCGACTGGGGCGCCCGTCCCGGAAGCCGGGCGACCGTGACCCGCACCGCCGACACCCATGGCGCACGCACCGCCGACCTGCGCATCAGCCGGCCCGACGGGCAGGTCGTCCACTGGCAGCTGAGGCTGCAGAACACCATTCACGGGACCAGACCAGACGCGCTGTTCGTCCGGGTAGACGCGGCCCCGTCGACTGTCGCGGTGTACCTCGACGGATTCAGCTACCACGCCTCGAAGGAGCACAACCGGATCGCCGACGACGCGGACAAACGAACGCTGCTGCGTGCCCATGACATCGTGGTCTTCCAACTGGCCTGGGACGACGTCGAAGCCTGGTGCGGCCGGCCGGTGGCGCAGCCGCCGGTCTGGCCACCGTACGCCGGCAACGCCCAGGCCAGCGCCCGGGACCTGTACCGGCTCCTGACCGGCCGAGATGTGCGGGAACTGGCCGGCACGGTGTGGGCGAACCCGGTTGAGCTGCTGCTCGCCTACCTCGGGGATCCCGACGCCGAGCTCTGGCGGTCCCGGACGGTCGCGGCGCTGGCCGGCCTGCTCAACCTGCCTGGCTCGCGGACCACCGCGAGCCGCGGCGGCGCGGCGGCAGCGGTACGGGAGGCGCTGACCGCCGGACCGACCGCTGGTCCGGCCGTCCCCGGACGGCCGACGACCCGCCCGGGGACGGCCGGACCGGTCACGGTCGTCCGCGTCGAGGACGCCCACCACTGCCCGGTCGTCGTGGTCGCGGATCAGAGCGACGGCGGGCCACCCGTGTGGACCGCACTCGTGCTCGTCGACGACCGCACCGCGACCGTCGCGAACGACACCGATGCCCACCGGCTGCGGTGGGCCGCCTGGCTGTACTGGAGCAATCTGCTGCAGTTCCTTGACTCCGGGGGCGGCGACGGCGTCCAGCTCGCGCGGAGCGCCCTCGGCGAGTTCGACCCGTCGTTGCTCCGGGTCGCGGCGGGATCGGGTGCGCTGTCGGTGCGTCGGTCGGTCCAGCTCGATGCCGAGACCTCGGTCTGGATCGGGACGTCGTCCGGTGCGCATCCCGGGGCGGCTGTCGAGGTAACCGGCCCGGCGCAGCAGCAGCAGCCGGCGGCGGTCGGGCCCGCGTGGCAGGCGGTGCTCAGGCTGATCACCGCGACGGAGCCGGGGCTGGTCGAGCTGGTGCGGGAGCTGGCGGCGCGGGATGTGCCGGTACCGGAGGTCGGGTACGAACTCGGGGACGCGGCCTGGCAGGCGGAGCTGGCCTGGCCTGCCGCCAGGATCGGGGTCGTCACCGCGGCCGGGCCGGGCGACCCCGAAGGCTCGGGACGCGACGCCGCCTACGCGGCGGCAGGCTGGCTGGTGCGGACCGCGTCCGAATGGCAGGCGTCCGATCTCACATCGAACCTCACATCGAACCTCACATCGAACCCCGCCTCGAACCCCGCAACGAACCCCGCATCAAGGATCGATGGTCCACTCGGCTCACGGAGGGACAGCCAGTCGTGACCGACCAAGCCAAGGTGACACTTCGCATCCTGGATCGGGCCGACAAGGAGATCCTCAAGCTCACCCGGGCTGAGAAAGGCGGCGTCTACGACTTTCAGAGCGCCTTCCGGCAGAACCCGAACACCCCGAGCCTGCACTTCAAGCGACTCAAGGGCAATTCTCGGCTGTTCTCCGCCCGGATCGGCAAGGATCATCGCGCGTTGCTGCTCCACGTGGGCAACCAGGACTACCTGCTTGTGTCGGTCAAGCACCGCAGCGAGGTCTACGACGGCATCGAGGACAAGTATTCCTACCAGATCAACCGAGTCACCGGCGGCATCGAGGTCGTGGACCTGTCCGCCGTCGGTGACGGCATCGTCGGCCGGTTGTTGCCGCCGGAACGGCAGCTGACCCACACCCGGGTCAGGCCCGCCCAGGTCAGGCCAGAGCCGGCGCCGGGAGTCGGCGACACCGCAGGGGGGGAGCCGGGCGGCCAGAAGGACGTCGAACGGCCGTTGTTCGAGGCCTTCACCGACCAGGACCTGGTCGACCTCGGTGTGGTTCCGGCCCTGCTTCCGCTGATCAGACGGATCGTTGACGAGGACGAGCTGCTCGGGCTCGCCGAGGTCGCCCCGCAGCTCACGTCCGACGTGCTCCTGGCGCTGCACGACGGCAAGAGCGTCGAAGAAGTACTCGAACACGTCACCGTGCCGGTGAAGGCCGACAGCCCGGTCGACCCGGAGGACTTCGCTGCGGCGGTTGCCCGGCCGGCGACCCAGGTGACCAGCGACGATGCCGCGCTGCAGGCGGTGCTGGGCGAGTCGTTCGCGCGGTGGCAGGTCTTCCTGCATCCGACCCAGCGCCAGCTCGTGGACCGGGTCTACGGCGGACCGGCGCGGGTCAGCGGCGGGCCGGGAACCGGGAAGACGATCGTCGCGCTGCACCGGGCCGGGCACCTCGCCGCCCGGCTGCCGCCGGGCGATGACAAGCCGATCCTACTCACCACGTTCAACCGCAACCTTGCCGCCGACCTGCGGGCCCGGTTCCTCGACCTGGTCGGCCCCGACCTCGTCGATCGGGTCGATATCGTCAACATCGACAAGCTCGCGAGCCGGGTTGTCGGTGAGGCCGGGGCGAGCCGTCGCCGGCGGACGATCGACGATGACGCCGCCGTGCGGGAGTGGGCCGCGATGCTTGACGAGGTCGGTGAACGACGCTGGGACGCCGAGTTTCTCGCGGCCGAGTGGGCCGAGGTCGTTCTGGGCCAGGTGCTCCGTTCCCGCACCGACTACTTCAAGGCCCGGCGACCAGGTCGAGGGCGGCCACTGTCCCGAGCCGACCGCGACGCGGTGTGGCAACTCGTCGAACGTTTCACCAAGCGCCTGGACGACGCCGGTGTGTGGACGTGGCGCCAGGTAGCCGAATACGCCGCCCGCACCGAACAGGACCGCGCGGCCGCGGTGGTGAGCGCGGCCGGTCAGCCCACCGCTTCCGGCTCCCTGCCCAGGTACCGCTATCGGCATGTCGTCGTGGATGAGGCCCAGGACCTCAACCCGGCGCACTGGAAGATGCTGCGGGCCATGGTCGCGCCAGGTCGGGACGACATCTTCCTCGTCGGCGACACCCACCAGCGAATCTACGATAATTACGTCACGCTTGGTAGTCTCGGCGTGAATATCCGTGGTCGCAGTGCCAAGTTGACGCTGAGCTACCGCACCACCCGTCAGATCCTGTGGACAGCGCTTCGGCTGCTTGCCGGTGAGACGTACGACGACCTCGACGGCGGCGACGACAACCTCGCGGGGTACCGGTCGCTGCTCAGTGGCGGAGAACCCGTGCTCGGTGAGGCCGTCACCTGGGCGGATGAACTGAAGCTCATCAGCGGGCAGATCAGGGTCTGGGAGAGCGCCGGCGACGGTTCGACCAGTGCCGGCGACGGTTCGACCGCCGTGTGCGTGCCGACTCGACGGATGGTGGAGGACGTCGTCACACACCTCGAGGCGAGCGGGATTTCTGCCATCGAGATCGGGCCGGACGGGCCGAAGCGAGCCGACGGCGTCCACGTGGGCACCATGCACCGTTTCAAGGGCCTGGAGTACCGGCGGATCATCATCGGAGGTGCCAGCGCCGGGCTTGTGCCCCGTGGCGTGATCGAGCGGTACCAGGACGTCGACCCAAAGCGGTACCAGCAGGAACGGGCACGAGACCGGTCACTGCTGTTCGTCGCGGCGACCCGCGCCCGCGACGAACTGGCGATCTTCTGGCACGGCCGGCCAAGCCCGTTCCTGGCCGCCGCCTGGACGCGGCGTCGCGCCGTTGGGTCGAGCTTGCGCAACTGACGAAGCGCATGCGGGGTTATGCCGACCGGGTACCTCATACCAGGCCGAGGTCGGCCTTTACCTTGTCCCATGGAACGGGCGTCTGCCCGGTAGCCGCCATCTCCTCGACGTAGACCACTTGGTTATCGCGGACCAGCCGGGCGGCAAGCTTGTGATGATGATCCCGGCGGGTTTCGCGCACTTTCCGGTGCAACACCGCTACCCGCCGCACCGCCTTCCGACGGTCCGCGGAACCTTTCCGTGTGCGGGCCAGCGACCGCTGGGCGCGGGCGAGATGCTGCCGCTTCGACCGCGGCGGGCGAGGGTTCGCCACGATCTCACCCGTGGACATGGTCACCAACCGATCGAGCCCGAGATCGACCCCCACCGCGGCGGGCACGACCGGGTACGGCTCGTCGGTCACATCGACCACGAACGACACGTAGTACCGGCCGTCCGCTTCCCGGATCACCGTGGCCGACGACGGAACCGACGGCAACCCCCGAGACCAGGCGAGTTCGACATCTCCGACCTTCGTGATCCGAGTTCTTAACGCGACTGGGCGACACTCGCCACCTGGTCCGTCAGCATGCTTGAGCGGGAGGTGTTCACCGAAGCGGGGTCGCGGCCCGGCTTCTCGGCCTGCCGCAGAACACCCTCCACTACTGCTTGGCGGGTGGCACGGTCGGCGACCGGGCCTACAAGCCGGTGATCCGTGTCGCACCCCGGGCGGCCGGCCTCGACTACAAGAAGACTGCCAAGCGTACGTCTGGCCGGCCCCTCGTGCTTCTTGCGGGAACGGCCGCCGCATGTCAGATCACGAGGAGTAAGCGTCGCGAACCCGGACCTGCTGTCCGGGGCGTCTACTCGGGATCGTAGGCGAGGTTGGGGCGTAGCCAGCGCTCGACGTCGGAGATCTTCAGGCCCCGCCGCTGGGCGTAGTCCTCGACCTGGTCCCGGCCGATGCGCCCGACGGTGAAGTACCGCGACGACGGATGGGCGAAGATGAGCCCGCTGACGGCGGCGGCGGGGGTCATCGCGAAGGACTCGGTCAGGCCCATCCCCACCC
>NZ_CDWWXA010000085.1:0-21535 GCF_977971845.1 Frankia sp. CeCAU1
GGAGGAAGAAGTAGGCGACGAGGTCAGCGCTGCCTCGACGACCTGCGGCAACGCTGTTGACAAACCAGTCGCGTACGGACGTGCCCATCGCGCCGGTGAGCTTCTGGCCGCCGAGGAAGGGCGGGTTGCCGACGATCGCGTCGAAGCCGCCGTTGTCGACCAGGACGTCGGCGGCCTCGATGATCCAGTGCAGCGGCTGCCAGCGCTCGTAGTCGGTCTCGACCGTCGGGGTGAGTCCCTGGTCAATGATGGTGTCGAGCCACGCACGGTCGGCGTCGCCATCCTGCGGACCCGGGTACGCCTTCTTGACGGCTTCGCGCAGGCCCTCGTAGGCGGCGTTCAGCGCCTTGCCGGGCTTGCCGCCGAGGGGTAGGCCCGCGGCAATCACGCCGTCCGCGATGCGGCACAGCTCGGTCGTGACGTCACGAAGCTGCGCGAGCTGGCGGCGCTTGGCCACGCTGGAGCGAGCGGGGTCCGCGTCGTCGACGGGCGAGGCGAGGTTCTCGCGGAGGCCGACAGCCTTGCGGATGATCGAGTCGACATCGACGTCGAACAGCTCCAGCATTCGCTGGCTGGGGGAGATGGCAGGGTCGGTGTGGAGCGAGCGGAGTTGCTTGAGGTCGGTCAGGCCGAGGAGCGAGTTGCCAAGAAAGACCTTGTCGTCGACGAAGGAGAACGGCAGGTCGCGGTCGAGGGAGACGAGCCACAGCGAGAGCTTGCACATCTCGATGGCCATGTCGTTGATGTCGGCGCCGTAGAGACAGTTGGCGACGACCTGGCGGATCGCGAGCGTGTAGAGGTCCCTGCGCGACGTGTTCGCCGGGTCCTCGCTGATCCACGCTTCGACAACGCGTTCGGCAAGGAAGCGGGCGGCGGCGACGAGGAACGCCCCTGAGCCGCAGGCGATGTCCGCGACCTTGAGGTCGAGGATCTCGTCCGACGACTTGAGCGTCCACTTCGCCTGGTCGGCGGTCTGGTGCGGCCCGGGTGCGTAGCAGAGC
Source organism: Frankia sp. CeCAU1 (assembly GCF_977971845.1). Lineage (NCBI taxonomy): Bacteria > Bacillati > Actinomycetota > Actinomycetes > Frankiales > Frankiaceae > Frankia > Frankia sp. CeCAU1. The sequence continues at coordinate 1,002 of NZ_CDWWXA010000085.1, forward strand.
GGCTGGAGGGCATGCAGGACGACCTCTTCGGCGAGCGACTTCGGCGTGTAGTGGGCGCCGGCGTTCTTCCGCGACGGCGTCTCTTTCACGAGCAGGCCGCCTGCGAGGACGACGAACGGTCGCTTGCGCAGGTCGAGACGAACCAGGCCCAGCCACGGCTTCACTCGGTCCCGAAGCACGAGGTCGTCCCCGACGGCCTGGGTCAGCGCGCTGACGACGCTGGGATCCACCTTCGCGTCGACCGCCTTCGCGATCGCGGCTGCCGATGGCGGCTTGGCCGACGGCTGGTCCTCACCTACCCAGGAGCGGATGGCCCCGGCAAGCTTGGCGCGGTTCGGGTGTTTCGCTGCCAGCGCCTCCAGCTTGGCGAGCGGGATCTCGGGTTCCTCCCCGAGTGTGCCCTTGATGCCGACGGTGACCTCGCTGGCGACGGCGGCCGTGTAGCCGAGGAGGCCTTCGTACATGTAGCCGATCTGCTCGACGTCGATGTCGCGGAAGGAAATGCGGCGTGCTTCGCCCTTGACGTCGGCGATCTGCACTGACCGGAGGACGTGGAGCATGACGCGGTCCGTGACGGTGACCGCGAGCGCGCCCTGGTCGGTCGTCGCGGTCAGGAACGGGAACCGGGCCGGGTCGAAGAGTGACCCTCCGTAGGCGGGCATGCGGAGGTTCTCGAAGGTCGCGCCGCGGTAGAGGGCGTTGCTGGTCGCCAGGAGCCGGTGCCAGGTCAGCGAGGTGGAGTCGAGGGCTTCTTCGCTTTCCTCGGTCTCGCGTACGACGAGCTCGTCGAGTTCGCCAGCGATGCCGTAGCCCTGGTCGAACAGCTCGCCAGAGGGCAGCAGGCCGCGATCCTCGGCGAAAAGGAGGAAGACGACACGCATCATCACCGTGACGGCAGCTTCGTAGCTGTCGTGCGACCGCGTCGGCAGCGGGTCGGGCAGGCCGAGCCGCCGGGCGTCGGCGGCCGACTCGGAGAAGGACTGGATGAGCAGTTCGACGGCCCGCCGCACCTGGGCGCCCAGCGCCTCGGTGATCTCTTCGGCCGCCGCGACCGACTCCTCGAAGAGGATAGGAAGGCGCTCGTTCGGGTCGCCGCCGATCAGGTACTGGCGCCCGATGAGGGTGAGGAACGCGTCGCGGGTGCGCGGTTCCTCGATCCAGGTGAGCGCATCGACGATGCCTGAGGCCGCCATCGCTCCCTCGCGGGCGCAGACAAGCCCCCACCAGCGGCCGTCGGTGACGATGCCGATGGGAATCCTGTTCTCGCGCAGCATCGCCTCAAGGCGGTCGATGGGGGTGGCGGCCCACAGGTCGCCGGGAGTCTGGCGGAGGGAATCGACCGGGTCGACGACGTGGACGAGAGCGCCGATACTGTCGGCGCCGTCGAGCGATGCCTGCGCGCGTACGGTCACGGCCCGGTTGGGTGAGTGCGCCTGGACACCGGGCACTTCACCCCACGACAGGGATTCCGCCCAGCCAGCGACGTCGCGAAGGATCGCCTCGACCCACTTGTCGCGGGCCACGCGGTACAGGTCAAGGGCCGCCTCGGAGTCTGGTGCCTGGTCGAACTGGTCCCAGGCCGCCTCGAAGTCCTTGCGGGCGTCGACGAGTGCCGCTTTACGGGCGTCGGGAAGCGTGGGCATTCCCTGCGGCCACACCCGCTTCAGCGGGGGGATGGCCAGGAACGGACCGTCGACGTCGACAAGTTCCAGCCACCCGCGGTGCTGGTCGGCGGCGCTCGCGGTCGGTCGGCCGCGAGTCTTTCGGCGCGCCATCACTCTCTCCACCCCTCAGCGTCGCCGCGGGTCAGGGCGAACACGACGGCGGCGGCGGTCGTGTGCGGCTTCACGTCCAGATACCGGTCGTTGATGGCAGAGATTTCGCGCGTCTCCTCGTCGTCAAGTTCGTCGAGACGGCGGGACATGGCGTCGATGTCGCGCCGCCATTGCCGCTGCTGGTCGGGATCAGGGAACAACAGCCCCGCAGCCTCGGCTTCCTCGGCGCGCAGGCGAGCCAGCGACTCGCGGAGATTGGCGCGGAAGGCGGCGAAGATCTCCTTTGCGCGCCGCACGTCCGCGGCCTGACGCTGGGTGAGCTGCTCGATGACGAGTTCATGACGGCGGCTGGCACGGGTACTCATCGACTCCTCCAGTCGCAATCGGAGGGGGGCGTCGGGGACATTCCACATGTCGCGGAGCTGGTCACGGATCCGCTGGTCGGCCAGCGTGAGGTTCTCCCGGTCGAGGGCCTTGTCGAGCGCCTCCTCGGCTCGCTTCTCGGCCATCGCTCGGCGTCCGCGCAGCCGGACGCCGGCCAGGAACACCTCTTCGTGTAGCCGGACGCCGCCACGGCCGACGAGCACCATGCGGGTGACGGCCGCGACGAACGACTCATCGAGGTCGTCGACGACCACGGCGGTCACTCGGCGCAGCGGCGACTCGATGCTCCACAGTGAGCGGCGCAGCAGCCGCTGAGCTTTCTGCACGATCGGGTGGCCGAGGTGGACGTAGACGACGTCGGCCCTGCCTTCGGCGGCGGCCGGGTCAAAGGTGATCGGCCGGAGCAGACCGGGGGCAAGGCGGGTGTCCAGGCCGCGGAGGGTGTCGCGCCAGCCTGCCGTGAGCGTGGGGATGGTGAAGACTTCGGCGTCGGTGTCCTGCGCGAAGTCATAGTTCGGGATCAAGGCGGCCTGGTGGTTGATGCGCAGCGCGGTGTCGACCACCCGGCGGAGGTTCGCCGGGTCGAGGTGTCTCTCCGTCCGGGACGCGTCGTAGCCCTGTTCGAGCTGGGTGAGGCGGGCGTTGAGTTCCATGCCGCCGGCCAGCGCGGCGTTGATGACCTCGTTGGTATCGACCGCCTTGGCCTTCGTCGCCGACCGCTTGCGGCGGCCGAAGTGGCCCCGGATCTCATCACCGACGACCTGGTTTGCCGAGCCGAGGTCGTACTCGACTTGGGCGATCTTGCGGGCGATGATCTCCATGAACTTCAGATCTGAGCCGTAGGTTGAGGAGCTCAGCACAGGCATGAAATGGAAGACCCGTGGCTCTTCTACCTGGCCGTATCGGTCGATGCGGCCGATGCGCTGTTCGAGGCGGGACGGGTTGAACGGGATGTCGAAGTTCACCAGCCGGTGGCAGTAGGTCTGCAGGTCGATGCCCTCACCAGCCGCATCGGTGGCGAGTAACACGCGCACCGGCTCCCTGGACGGATCGGCGGTGAACTGGGAGCGGATGTACTCCCGTTCCTCCGGCGGAGTCGAGCCCTGGATCACCGCGAGCCGGTCGTCGGTGTAGCCGCGCTGGCGCAGCACCCGGGTGAGCCAGTCGACGGTGTGGGCGTACTCAGTGAAGATCACAACGCGTTCGTTGGACCAGTGGCTGCCGTCGGGGCGGCAGATGGCGTCGAGGAATCCGACGAGCCGGTCGAGGCGGGAGTCGGCGCGGCTTTCGTAGCCGAGCCCCCAGCTCATCAGGGTTTCAAGCTGACCCCGGTCTGCCGCGACGAGCGGGTCGGAGCCCTTCGACTCACGTAGCCTCTGGGCCTCGTCCTGCTCCCAGAGGCCCTCTTCCTCGTCGGACTGGCCCTCACCGAAGATGTCGTCGTACTCGTCGTCGGACAGGCCACGGCCCGCCTTCGAGGACAGGTAGTGGCTCAGGGTCATGCCGAACGCGAACGGGCTGGATAGGAACCGTTTCTTCAGCAGCATCGTGACGATGTCGCCGCCAGGCCTCGTGCCGTTGCGCTCCGCGCTCTTGGCGACGATCTCGTCGAGCAGGGAGAACATCTGCTGCTCCGACTCCGACGGAGTGAAGTCGAGCGTGCTGACCTTGCGCTTCTTGAATCCCCTGGCGGTGAGGTCGGTCTTGAGTCGCCGGACCGTCACATCCTTCAGGGCGGTGGAGTCGAGGTTCGCGCCGCGAGCGAATCGCTGCGGGTCGATCATCTCCATCAGTGCGGTGAACGACTCGGGGTGGCCATTGTGCGGGGTGGCGCTCAGGAACAGGCGATGCTCGCACTTCTCGGCCAGCTGCCGTACGGCGATCGTGCGTTGGGTGTCGACGGCGTACCCGCGACCGCCGGCAACCGCCGAGGGACTGGACGGAGCCACATGGTGCGCCTCGTCCACCACGAGGATGTCGAAGGCGTACCGGTTACCCGTCTTCGGGTTCGTCGCCTGCGCGTAGATGTCACGCATCAGGCGCTGGGCGCGGACCTGCGGCAGCCAAGCCATGCTCACGATCACCCGCGGGAAGATCTGGAAGGGGTTGGCCTGCAGACCGTGCGTGCGGCGGACGTCGGCCATCAGCTCGGAGTTGACGATGGTGAACACCAAGCCGAACTTCTCGCGCATCTCGTCCTGCCACTTCAGCGACAGGCTTGGCGGACAAACGATCATCGCCGTACGAGCGCGGTGCCGCAGGAACAGCTCCTGAATCACCAGCCCGGCCTCGATCGTCTTACCCAGGCCGACGTCATCGGCCAGCAGCAGGTTCGCACGAGGGGCACCGAGCGCACGTCGGAGCGGTTCGAGCTGGTATGCCTCGACGTTCACACCCGACCAGAACGGTGCCTGGTACCGGTTCGGGTCGGCGCTTGTGACAGCACCCCAGCGCATCGCGTCGATGAACCCGGCCAGCGTCTCCGGGTCGTCGAACCCATCGGCGTGGATCACATCGGGGAGGCCCTGCGCCGGAGTCACCGTGTGACCGACCTCAAGCTCCCACACCACCGACAGCTGATCGCCCAGCCGGTCCTCGTCCAGTGACTGGAGGTCGACGACATGACTCAGCGCCGCAACAGCTTCGTCAGCCGGGCTCCTCGGGAGGCCCTGTGCCTGGACGTTGGCGACCGCCCACGTCGATCCACGGACCTCGACCACCTGGCCGGGCTCGGGAAGGGCCGGCAGCCCACGCACCGCAGCTCTGCCACTGGCGCCATTAGACACGACGGTATCCACCCCAGTCACACCTTCGACACTATCCACGCGCCCTCTGCGACGTCGCGCCCCTGCCTGCGGGGAGTCGATGCGGGTGCGTGCGGGCCCGCAACCCGCTCAACGGCCTCATTTACGGCTACGGCGGGCCGAAGCTGATCTGCCACGGCGCACGCTACGCGACCTTGGCGAGACCGTCGACGTCCTGCTGCCAACGTGTGTGAGGCATCCCGGTGCGCTGGAGCGGTAGCCCTGCCGACGAGTCCTACGGCTTGCGAGCGACACCGATGACATGGGCGCTCGTTCCGAGCATCGACGGTTCGGTTTCGGTCAGGCGGACCGCCCTGAGCAGATCGGTGGGGTCGGTCATACGCTGCTCCAGGTCCCCCAGCAGCCAGGCGAAACCCTCGACCGCGACAAGGCGGATGTCTCGATAACCGGCGAGGTCGAGCTCCGCGCGTAGCTCCTCAGGGCGGTGAAAATAGGCCCAGAAGCCGCCGGCGGCTGGTTGCGCCGGGTCCTGGCTGAGGCCGACACGCAGGTTCCGGTCAAAGTCGTCCCAGATCTCGCCGCTTCTCAACAGGCCCTTCTTTGTCGCGTCGAGGACCCAGGCATGCCGGGCGATAACCTCGACCAGAACCTCACCACCCGGCCGAAGGACCCGGGCCGCCTCGCGCAACGCCGCGACCCGGTCATCCCGCTGGACAAGGTGATAGAGGGGGCCCATCAGCAGCACGACATCGACAGTCTGATCGGCCACCGGAAGACGACGGGCCTCACCCAGCTCGGCTCGAAACGGCGCATGCGGCTGCGACCGGGACCGGGCCTGCGCCCTCTCGACATGGCGGGCAACCGGGTCAACTAGGAGAACGTCGAGGCCGCGCTCGGCAAGGTACGCGGCGTGTGTCCCTGGACCGCCACCGATATCCAGGACGCGGCCGTGCCTGGGCAGGAACCGCGCGAAGATGTCCCAGGTCCGCAGCCGGACCAGGTCACCCAGGCCCGGTCGCCACAGACGGTCGTCCTCGTCGATCAGCTCATAGCGGGCCGTCACCCGACTATCGATCTTCACCCCACCAGTATGGAAAGGACGCCCACGCTTGGCGATCTGTTTTGCCTGCTCCTGCCTCGACGCAGCCGACGGCGGGCAGGCAGGTTCGCCTGGGTGGCCATCTGGGCGTTGTAGCCCTCGGTGCTCCATGATGCTGGTGCCGAACCAGCCGATGCGGAGCGTCTGACGGTCCTCGGTGGTGGCAAACGGGCCGTCGAACGCGCGGATCGGCCGTGCGGGGGTGTCCTGCGGCGACCGTGTTGGGTCGAGGGGCCGGGTGGCGGTCGAGTTGGCGCCGACGATGGTGTTCTGGCCGCCGCGGACGTCGGCGGGTGACGCTGACCTTGTTCGAGAGCACCGCCCCGGGCTCGATGATGACGAGCGCGCCTGCGAAGCCACTGGCCCATGGGGCGGGTTCCCCGCCGGGTCCGTCGGGGTGGGACCGTTCGCGGTGGTTGTGGTCGTGGACGTCGATCATGTTGGAGATGCCCAGCCGTCGCCGATGCGGATGCGGATGCCGACCATCGCGGACAGGAACGTGTTCTCGCCGATGGTGACGTCGTTGCCGATGACGACGGTGCCGCCGCGGTGGACCTGGATGGTGGCGCCTAGGCGGATGGGCACGCGGTCACCGACGGTGAGGAACTCGCCGTCGTCGATCTCGACGCGGAGGTCGGATGCGAGGTCACAGCCTTGGCCGATGCGGATGGCGGAGCCGAACCGTGATCGCAGTTGCTCGACGGTCGGTGGGGTGTCAAGGACCGTCATGGGTGAGTGGCCTTGCACCGTCGGCGGGTGGGTAGTCGAGATCGGTCAGGTGGTTTCCGCTGGCCGATTGAGGAGGTGCGTACTGAACGCCCAGATCAGGCACCTGATGGACAGCGGACCCGCCGAACATCACGTCCAGGCGCCATGCCCGGCGGCGGCCCAGATGGGCGGAGAGCGCCTTCCGTCGTGGTGCGCGGTGCCGAGATCAGCAAGGATGTGGATCTCGTGGCGCCGGGAGGGACAGAGATGCCCCGCCGGCCGCCGCAGCAGCCGGCGCCAGCATCCCGCCCAGGCGTGACTACTCAGAGTGGTCCGGGCGTTCTGGCTTGCCTGGAAGGCATCTGCCCTGATGATCGGCTTTTCGGATCCATGAACCGTTGTTAACGAAGGGCCCACCATCGCCACTCTCTGTGAGTATTATGATGCTCTCATGCATCGTCGGGGGATGAATCATGACATGGTCCGGATTGCCTCGGCGGCGGCCGATCATCTGCCGTCACCGGCTCGGAGATCCGCTGCCTTCGGCAAGCATGTGGTCGCCCATGCGTTCCTCGGCGATGTGATGGAAGCGCTTGGGGAGGTGGACGTCGCTGATCTGGAGCAGGCCGTCGAGGTACTGATTGCCACGTACCAGCGCGACGGAGCGGTGTTCGTGGCCGGTAACGGCGGCAGCGCGGCCACGGCATCCCACTTCGTCTGCGATCTGACCAAGACCGTTTTCGGTTCGGGCCAGCGCTCGCTGCGAGCCTCGTCGCTGACCGATCTGGCGCTGCTGACGGCCTACGCCAACGACACCGACTACTCCGAGGTGTTCAGCGCCCAGTTGGCGGCCCAGGCCCGGCCGGGTGACTGCCTGATCCTGATCAGCGCGAGCGGCAACTCGCCCAACGTCGTGAAGGCAGCCACCTACGCACGCGAACATGGCATCGCGACGATCGCGTTCGTCGGCAGCGGCGGTGCGCTCCGCCAGATCGCCGATGTCAGCCTGCACGTCGCCCACAGCGACCCAGGACTGATCGAAGCCGTACACGCTGCGACGACGCACGCGATCACGCACTCGCTCATCGCGCAGATCCACGAGGTGACGGCAGAAACTCCCGCGGCGAGCTGAGAAGTGGCGACTCCGACCCGAATCCGCGTGGTGTTACTGGACCGCGACGGTGTCCTCAACGAGAACCGCGCCGACTACGTCACGGCGCTCGATCACTGGCGTTGGCTTCCGGGTTCTCGGGAAGCCTGCCGGCGCCTGATCAAGCACGGGCTCAAGTTGGGTGTCGTAACCAATCAGCGAGCGGTTGCCCGCGGTCTACTTGATGTTGCTGTGCTTGATCGTATCCACGACGCAATGCGTGCGGAGATCACTGATGACCACGGGGTCATCGTGGTCCGCGCCTGCGTCCACGACCACGTAGCGGGCTGTCCGTGCCGCAAGCCACGGCCTGGACTTCTGCACGAGGTACTGGATCGGTTCGGCGTGACTCCCATCGAGGCGTTGATGATCGGCGACCACACGTCGGATGTTCTTGCTGGGCAGGCAGCCGGCTGTTGGACACTTCATGTTCGATCGGGGCGCCAGATCGAACCGCCGGCCGTGTTCTCGCCGAACCACCTCGGCTCGTTTCGTGATCTTGCAGAGGCCGCCGAGTATCTGCTGTCCGGCCGTCCGTCCATCGACATCGTCACCCATCGGGGGATGGCATGACGCAGGTCGTCGTGTTGGCTGGTGGACTGGGCACCCGTCTCGGCGAGCTGGGAAGTCGTCGCCCGAAGGTGCTGCAGGAGGTCGGCGGGCGGCCGTTCCTCGACTATTTCCTCGCGCCGTTCGTCAGGGCGGGCGTGCGACGGTTCCATTTCTGCCTCGGCCACCTCGGCGAGCAGGTGCAGGAGCACCTCGCTCGCTATGACGGCCTGGCGGTTACCTGGCGCATCGATCCACCTCAGGGGACGGCCGGGGCGTTGCGCTCGTCGATCGACTTCCTCGACGAGACGTTCCTGCTCGCACTAGGCGACACCTATCTCGACGTCGACATCGCCGACGTCGTCGGCCGCCTCGATGCCGTGGCTGACGGCGTAATGCTCGTGACGTCCGCGTGGAGCGATGTGCCGAGCAACGTGGCCGTGCATGAGGGTCTCGTGACCCGGTACGACAAAGGCGCTTCGGTGAGCTGCGAATACATCGATACCGGGATGGTCATGCTGCGGCGTCGTGCGCTCGCCCGGATCGCAGACGCGCGCGATCCGCTCGATCTGTCGGTGCTCTTCGGTCGCATGATCGCCGCCAATGCGCTGCTGGCAGCGATCACGGATCAGCGCTTCTACGACATCGGTACGCCCGAGCGCCAGGCCGTGTTCGCCGATTTCCTCGCCGCGAAAGGAGCTGGGCCCTCGGAGGTACCGGCGTGATCGGTGCCGCTCTGCCGGCTGTCACTGATCGTTTCTACTTGTCGAGAGAGTGAGGGCATGGGCAGCACGTGGACACACGCGCTCGTCACGGGAGGCGCCGGCTTTATCGGCTCCGCGCTTGTCGAGTCGTTGATCGCCGATGGGGTACACGTCTGCGTTCTCGACGCTCGGCCAGCGGACGAGGTCGAGCTGGTCGCCCGCTTCGGCGATACCGGGCGTTTGACGTATCGACCTGGTGATGTCTTGGACGCTGATCTGCTCGACGAGGCCGTCGCCGATCAGGACGTCGTCTTCCACCTGGCCTCCAACACCGAGAACCGGGGTGATCGGGCCGCGCGGATGGCCGACGTGCGCCTGACGCTCGGGGGGACCGCGGCGCTCCTTGAGGCTCTCGCTCGTCGTCACGACAGTCACGCTTCCGGTGGGTCGCTTCCTACCGTGGTGCTCACCTCCACGCAACTTGTCTATCAGGGGTCGAATGTTCCGATCACGGAGCGGACCGGGCGTATCCGTCCCACCTCCCGCTTCGCCGCCGGCAAGGTGTCGGCAGAGGCGTTCCTGCACGCCTACGCGGCCGAGCTCGGCTTTCCGGCGGCGGTATGCCGTCTGTCGAACATCGTCGGACCGAGCATGCGTCGGGGGATCGTCTACGACCTCGTCCGCAAGGTCGCCGACGGGCCGGCCGAGCTGCGGGTTCTGGGTAACGGGCGTCAGACGCGCAGCTATCTCGCCGTCGACGACTGCGTGCGCGCGCTGCGTGTCGCCGCGAAGCATGCGACACCGTCGGTCGACGTGTTCAACGTGTGCAATGAGGACGCCACCAGCGCGTTCGACGTTGCCAAGATCGTTGTGACGGCAAGCGCCGTGCCCACCCTGCCGGTGAAGACTGAGGCGCAGGACAACGGCTGGCGCGGCGATGTCGCGACGTTGGCCGTGGAGCCGGAGCGATTGCGGCAACTCGGTTGGCGCCCGACGCTCGGCTCCGACGCCGCGGTCAGAGAGACCGTTCAGCAGATGATGAAAGGGATGCCGTGACCGTCACCGAACGAGCGCCGCTGGCGGCGTCCGGAATGACCCTGCCGCCCGCCGACCGGTGGACGGTGGGCGGGAGCAGGCGCATCTACGGCAGCCGCTGGATGTCCCTCGACCTCGTGTCGGTAACGCCTCCCGGTGCTCCCGCCTACGAGCACCACGTGGTGCGATTTCCGTACGAGGCCGTCGGCACGGTGGTCCATCACCCCGATCGGGGCGTGCTGTTGCTTTACCGGCATCGCTTCATCACCGACACCGTCGGGTTCGAGATCCCCGCAGGTGGTGTCGAGCCTGGTGAGGAGCTGGCCATCGCTGCGGCGCGGGAGGTGCGTGAGGAGACCGGCTGGGTGATCGAGTCTCCAGAGGTGTTCCTGTCGTGCAACGCCTCCGACGGCGTCAGCGACCAGCGGTTCCATTTCGCCTACGCGCGAGCCGTCGAACACGTCGGCGAGGCGACCGATCCGCATGAGTCGACGTCGGTGCACTGGGTCGAGGCCGCCCGGCTCCGTGACGTAATCCGCGCCGGCGAGGTGCCCGGCTGCCTGTCGACCACGGCGCTGCTGTCGGCCATGGCCTTCGGGTACCTGTCGTGAGCAGGTCCGCGCCCAGCGCGGCGCTCTTCGATATCGGTATGACCTTCATCCACCCGTGTGGCAACGTCATGCGCGAGGAGCTGGAGCGGGCCGGTGTTGTGGTGACCGGAGACGCCCCCCGTTTCGAGCTGGCTCTCGCCGCAGCCGCCGAGCTGCACCATCTGACCTTCCCCGACGAGCTCACGCGGTCGCAGAAGGTCGGACGTACGTGGGCGGCGTTCCTCGGCGTCGATCCGACGATCGGCGAGGCGGCGTGGCACGGCTGTGAGCGGCGGGCCGACCTGTACCGCAACCTCGACGACGAGGCGCACGGCCTCCTCGGTTTCCTTAAAGCGCGAGGTGTTGCTGTCGCCGCGGTGTCGAACTCCGACGGCTCGCTGGTCGAGGAACTCGACCGCTTCGGCATCCTCGGCTACTTCGACGTGATCGTCGACTCCACTGCGGTGGGATACGAGAAGCCCGATCAGCAGATTTTCCGCGAAGCGCTGACACGGCTGGACAGGATGCCTGACGAGGTGCGCTTCGTCGGCGACGGACTGATCAACGACATCCTCGGCGCTTACGGGGTCGGTATCCACGACGCGGTGCTGTTCGATCGTCTCGGCGCCTACCGGGATATTCCGGGCATCCGCCGGGTGCGGGCTCTACGAGAGCTGCAGACGCTGCCGTGGTCGGTAGCCCGTCCGCCGGCCCTGGCCTAAATCCGGAAAACGGCAGCCGTGCGTATCGGCATCATCAGTACCACGTACCCGCCGCGCGTCGGCGGCATGGAGACGTACGTGGCCGCGCTCGCCGAAGCTCTAGTGCGGCTCGGCCATGACGTGACGGTGATCACGAATCGGAACACTGCGGCCGAGCCGGCCGACGCTGTCGTCCATGGCGTACGTATCCGGCGCACGGCGGCGTTGCTGACCGGATGGAACGATCCGGCCAGGGTGCCGTGGGAAGATGCGCTGTTCGGCGTACTCCCGGAGGTGGAGGCGTTCGTCACCGAGGCCAGCGTCGACGTGGTGCACACCCAGACCCAGGCGTCACTGCTGTTGGCCGGCCTGCTCGGCTTGGGTGAGGACCGGCCGGTGGTCGCCTCGTTCCATGAGACCGATCCAGTCGGTGAGCCGGGTGGCCGCCGTCGCTGCGAGTTCGTGCTGCGCGCGTGCGCGCCCGATCTCGTGATCGCCGGTAGTGAGTATTTCGCCGAGCAGGCCCGCCAGCTCGGCATGGCACCGGACCGCATCCGTATGGTCACGATGGGCGTGCTGTTCCCCCCGGTCGAGGCTCGCGACGAGGCGGCAGCCCGACGGCGGCTACGAGAACGTGTCGGCATCCCCGAAGACGGTCAGCTTCTGACCGTGATCGGCCGGTTCAAGGAGCGCAAAGGGCAACGGCGCCTGCTCGACGCCTATCGCTACATGACCCGTGCAGACGACGCCCGCATTCTCCTTGTCGGCTCGTGCAGCAGCGCGTCGACGAGCTACCGCGACGAGCTCTACGCATCCATCCGTGAGCACAATCTGAGCGACCGCGTCAGCATCCTCGAAGACGTGAGCGAGGACGTGCGCGATCTCGTGCTAGAGGCGTCGAGCGTTGTCGTGCAACCGAGCACGTTGGAGGGCCTCGGCCTGGCCGCCATCGAAGCCTTCGGCCGCGGTTGCGCTGTCGTCGTCTCCGACGTTCCCGGGCTTCGCGAAGTGGCGAGCAAGGGCGGCGGCGTGGCGGTCGACACCGATGATCCCGCCCGTCTGGCCGAGGTGCTCGACGTGCTCGTGGCAGACCCACAACGGCGCCGCTTACTAGGCGACGCGGCGAGCGCGGCGGCGCGCCACCAGTTCGGCATCGCGCGGTCGGCCAGCGACACGGTGCTCGCTTACGAGGAAGTGCTGGCAGAGCGGCGCCGTCAGACGCTCAGCGCCGAGGTGACAGCGTGACCACACTGGGGATCTACGGTCCCGCAGCTCCCGACCGGTCGGGAGTGGTGCGCTACATCGACGAGTCATTGCCGCGCCTGCGGACACGATTCGACTGCGTACGTGTGTCGAACCACGACTATGTCGAGCCGGACGAGTTCGACCACGTGCTCTACCACCTTGGCAACAACCGCCACCACGAGGCGGCATTCCGGGCATTACGTGAACGGCCGGGTACCGTCGTGCTGCACGAGTTCAACAATCTCGACTTCTACTACAGCACCTGGCCGTGGCTGCCCCCGGGTGAGCGGGCGTGGCTGCTCGACCGGCTCCGCCGAGCGACGGGGCGTGACCTGACCGGCAATCCGCTTGACCTGGGCGAGCCGATCACAACCTTCGACTGGTACTCGGTTGACGCTGGGTGCGAGCGCCTCGCCATCGACCAGGCGACCAACGTACTGGTTCATTCGGTCGCCGTACGTGACGAGTTGCGGAGACGCTACCCGCATGCCCTGATCGACCACGTGCCATTCCCGACCGAGGTACCGGCGCAGACGGCAGGACGGCAGGCGGTCGGCTTGTCGGACAAGCAGTTCGTGTTCGCCAGCTTCGGCTACATCGGCGAGTACAAGCGCATCGAGCAGGTGCTGGCAGCGTGGGCCAGTTGGACCGACCGACCGGCGAACACCGTACTGCTGCTCGTGGGAGAGAAGCAGTACGACGTCGCCGTCCCCGCCGATCCTTCTATCCGTCACCTCGGCTACGTCGACGACGAGGCCTACACGACCTTGCTGATCTCGGTCGACGTCGCTGTGCAACTTCGCTTCCCGCACCTCGGCGAGACATCAGCCGTGGTGCGAGACCTCTACGGGCTCGGGGCCCGCCTGATCCTGACGGACATTCCCGCCATGCGGGAGTTCACCGGCGCCGGCATCGCGCACATCGCCGTCGGCCCGCATGAAGTCGACGACCTGCGGACGGCGATGGCGGCGCTGTGTCGCGAACGCCTGCCTCGGATGCCGCGGGCGACGGCTACGTGGACGGACTGGCTCACCGTGATCGAGTGCGCTTTGGCCGCCCACGAGCCTTCGCCGATGGGGCGGGCCCGATGACCGCTCTCGACCAGCCGCTCACCCGCGCCGAACGCGAGTTCCTCACGGCAATGGACGCGGCGAGCGCGCTCATCCTGGAATGGTGGCCCGGTGGTGATGCCTCGCTACACGACCACGATGTCACCGTGAAGGACGACGGCTCGTTGGTGACGGCGATCGACTCTCACAGCCAGACGTTGCTCGTGGGTGCTGTGCACTCGCTGTGGCCCGACGCCGTCGTCATCGCCGAGGAAGACGGTCACCATGCTGGCGTCGGCGATGACGACGTGTGGTTCATCGACCCGCTCGACGGGACACGCTGCTACACGGAAGGTTCCGACGACTTCGCCGTGCTCGCCAGCCGCTGGTGTCGGGGACAGCCGTACTTCTCCGCCATGCAGTTTCCCGCTGTCGGCATCACCGCGGTCGCCAAGCACAGCACCGTCGAGCTGCGTGGAGTTCCGACGGCCCGTCGCGCCGAGGATGTCCGCATGACCTACTGCCATCTGCCGGAACTGGTCCAAGCCCTGCCCGACAAGGTGTGCGCGCCAGACCGCTTCGAGTCGACACGCACGCTGCTCGACGTCGCCGCTGGCGTGGTGCGCGGCGCGGTGATCGAGATGTGTGGGCACCGCGCCTGGGACCTGGCCGCCCCCGTCCACCTCCTCACGGCGGCCGGACGAACAGTCACCGACGAGCGGGGCGCGGCACTCACGTTCTCCTCCGCCGACGTCGACGCCGGCTATGTCGTTGCCGCCGACAGTCGGCTGCTACAGGCGAAGATGGCGCAGGCCGTGCGATCCTCCCTGGCCGCCGAGCCCGGGACTGCCGCAGGAGAGGTGATGTGAACCAGACGATGAACACGGTGGAGGTCGACGGCAGCTGGGCCGACGACTTCTTCGGTGAGGGATATCGAGAGATGTTCGACGCGCTCGGGAAGTACGAATCGACGGAGCGCGACGTCGACGACCTGGTGCGGCTGCTCGGGCTGGCCCCCGGAGCGCGTGTACTCGACGTCCCCTGCGGGTACGGCCGTCACGCTGCGCTCCTGACCGAGCGTGGTATGGCCGTGACCGGCGTGGACATTTCACCCGTGCAGATCGAGCACGCCCGCAGACGGGCACCAGAGGTCGACTTCGCCGTCGGCGACATGCGCACCCCGCCGGGGCGCGGCTACGACGCCGCCCTGAACCTGTGGACGAGCTTCGGCTACCTGGAAAATTCGAGCGACGACTTCGCCGCACTGCGTGCCTGGCACAAGGCCCTGGGTCCCGGAGGCAAGCTCCTGATGGAGATCACTCATCTGGAGCGGGCCGAGCACGAGAACCGCCACGGCGACGAGGCATTCGGCCATAAGATCGTCGAACGGTACGGGGTGGTGGAGGAGTCCTCCTTCGACTGGACTGAGCAGCTCTGCCACAGCCGCTACACCTTCCGTGGCCAGACACGGACCTGCCGCACGCGCATGTACTCACAACATCAGCTGGTGGGTCTGCTCGGCGACGCCGGATTCGCCGACGTCCGCTGCTACGGGGACTTCGCCGGCGGCCCTGTGCGGGTCGAGAACCGCCTCGTGCTCATGGCCACGAAACCGGACGCATAAGGGAGATCGGACATGCAACGACGCGACTCATCGATGATCGACACCGAGATGGAGCTCCGGGCACTCGCCAAGTTCGGGCTCACCGGCGCCGATCAGATCGGAACCGGCACCGAGGCCAAGGTCTACGGGCTCGACGCAGAGCACGTGCTCAAGGTCTACGCTGACCCGGCGGAAGCAGCGTCGCTGATGACGCTGAAGGACTTCTACGACCGCATCCAGCCCGGCGACGTCCCGTTCGCCCTGCCCAAGATCTTCCGCATCGAGCCCTTCGAGGACCTGGTGCTGGTTGAGGAACGGCGCATCGACGGTAAGCCCATGAACCAGTGGGAAGAGCTGCGAGGCCCCGACGCCGAGGCCCTCTATGTGCGCACGGTGCTGGAGCTGCGGCGGGTCGAGATCGACCCGCCGCTCGATCGCTACACGCTGCTGCAACCAGAGCCGAAGATCAGCGACGAGCTCGACTGGAACCGCTTCCTAGCTCAGAAAGCGCACGGCAAACGGCAGCAGGTGGGCGACCTGCTGCGGCGAACGGTACCGGATATCGAGGGCACGCTGGCGTCGATCGACCGGTGGCTCGCCACGCCATACCGCGGGAAGCTCGGCCTCATCCACGGAGACCTGTACCCGGGCAACCTGCTGCTTCGTGACACGCGGACGGTCAGCGGCATCATCGACTTCGGGACCTTCACCATGATGGGCGACCCACTGTTCGACCTGGCGTCCGCATGCGGCTACTACAGCATGTACGACACCGACAGTCCCAAGGTGCGCGACCGCCTGCTGGCGTCGGCGGCGTCCCGGCTCTCGGCCGACGAGGTGCGGCCATTCTATGGCTACCTACTCCTCGCCGCGCTGCTGTCCTGCGACATGTACCCCGATGAGGCCAAGGCGATCGAGGAGACGGGTCACTTCCAGTGGGCCGCCAGCATCCTCGGCGACCGACGTTACGTCGCCGCCCTCGACGACCGCAGCGACCCGCCGGTCCATCCGTCACCGACCAGCTGATGCACTCTGCGCACAGCGACGCCGACGTCGGCGGCATCTACGGAGACCTGGCGCCGGTATACGACCGGTGGATCGCCGGCGATCCAGCTCGTCTGCCCAGTGAGGTGTTCTACGCGCGCATCGGCATGAAGGCAGCGGGCGTCGTGGCCGAGTTGGGGGTCGGTACCGGACGCATAGCTGCCCGTCTGGCACAGGCCGGTGTCTCGGTCATCGGCGTTGACACATCGCCGGCGATGCTGATGCAAGCCAGACGGCGACTCGACGCCCTCGGGCACGAGGTGGGGGAACGGGTGACGCTCATCCAAGGAGACGTCACCACCGTGCACTTCGACCGTCCCGTCTCGACGGCCCTACTGCCCTTCCGTACCATCGGACACTTCCATGCGCCTGCGCGGCTGCGCGCGCTGTTCGACAACGTCGCCACCAACCTCACCCCCGGTGGCCGATTCGTGTTCGACCACTATGTTTTCAACCTCGATGCCGCCATGGCAGCTGACGGCGTTGCTGCCCCCGTCACGGGCGATAACGCCGACGAGGCCGTCACGCTGTGGCACACGCATAGGGTCGACCGGGGGAGGCGCCAGCTGTGCTCCTCCCTCGTTGTCCGAGACGGTTGCGGGGACCCCGAAGGACAGGTGCTTCAGAGAGCCGACTACCGACTCGGCTGGATCGAGGAGCCAGATGTGGTCGGCGCCGCCAGCGACTGCGGATTCGAGGTCATCGACCGGCTGGGATCGTTCGACGGGGAGCCGTTCGGCCCTCAGTCGAGCGAACAGATATGGATCTTGAAGAGAAGGGGCTGACCCATGCCCAGCGGCGCTTCGATGTACAGGAAAGATCCCGACGTCATCTGGCTCAACGGCAAGATCGTTCCCTGGGTGACGGCGGTCGTACACGTGACATCGGAGCTCTCGACCCGCGGCATGAACATCTTCGAGGGAATGCGGCTCTACCGCCAGACCAGAGGCGAGCAGCTCGGCGCGGTGGCATTGCGCGAGCACCTCGACCGCTTGGCCGCGACCGTCGCGCGCAATTGCATCCCCATGCAGGATGTGCAGCCAGCGCTCGCTGGCGGACTGGCGGACGTGGCCGCGTACTTCGGCCCGGCGCACGACCTGTACGTGCGTCCGACCGTGTACCTCGAAAACGGTCGTTACGCCTGGCGACCAGAGGACACGGTGACCGGCATGTACATCGCCGCCTACCCGAACCTCGATCGTGAGAAGCGCGAGACGCGTTGCTCGGTCAGTCCCTGGCGCCGACCACTGGGATCACCGCCCATGGAGAAGCTCGGCGCCCGCTACTGGGAATTCCGGCTTGCCCGCGTCGACGCGGAGTCGCGCGGCTTCGACGAGGCGATCGTGTGCAACGCCGCCGACGAGGTACTGGAGACCGGTGGCACCTCGATCCTCGTGGTGCGAGGCAGTGAGGTCGTCACACCTCCGCTGGCATCGGGCATTCTCCCCAGCATCACCCGGACCATCTGCACGGAACTGCTCGCACAGCACGGCATCGACGTGAACGAACGCCCCGTCCACGTCTCGGAGCTGCGGACCGCGGACGAGGTCGTGCTCGTCGGGACCATGGACGAGGTGAAGTCAGCCGTCGAGATCGAAGGCGACGGCATCGGCTCAGGAGCCCAAGGGCCGCTGGCGGCCCAGCTCGACCGCGACTACCTCGATGTATGCCGCGGCGTCGCGCCGTCTCGCTGGCTGACGCCTGTGAACGGATCGGCGTTGCTCACAGACTCCCAGTAATGCAGAACCTGGAGTCCGCGCGGCGCGCGGGAGCGCCGAGGATAACACAGGGTGCGGTCGCTACAGTACTTGCGAATATCTGCGACCGTCTTCCATGACCGTAACCAGAACCGACTTCGATTCCCCGGGAGGAAGTCAAGTACCCGAGCGGTCCCAGATGCACCCCGTTTCTCACATCCGGTTCCGTGAGGGAGCCTTGCATATTCACCAGCGACTTGAAAAGAACTACCTGGCCAGCGGGAGGAGCGAGAGTTCTGCTAGTTCGTGTTTGAGGCGGGCAGGAGCGGGATGAGTTGTTCGTCGGCGGTCAGGGAACCGTGGTGGCCGGTGAAGCGGCTCGATATGGGTTCGGCCTCTGACCGGATAATGGCGAGATTTCCCAACGCGGCGACGACGATATCGCCGATCCGCGGGCGGATGTTTGCGGCGACTCGCGGGCCGAACCATCCCATGTCAACGGCCTCGTCTCGACGGCGGACCAGGGCTCGCGTGCCGAGCATGTCGTGCCAGCTGCGCCAGACGTCGTCAGTCGCACCGGGCTCGGTGTAGAGGTAGCGGACGCGGGCCTCACCGCCGAGCATCCGTATGCCGTCGCGTAGCGCCGGCTCGGTATCGACGTCGATCCGGTCTTCCTCGGCCACGGCGACCATGCCGTGGTCCGCAGTGACAACGAGAATGCCATCCGACGGAAGCCCTGTGGTGATCATCGCTGCGAGATGATCCACGACGGCCAGCTGCCGCCGCCACGGCTCGCTGCCCGGCCCGTAGACGTGACCGAGCGTGTCGAGTTGACCGTGGTACGCGTAGCAGAACACCCGGTCATGACCGTGCAGCGCGTCCAGGACGTGACTGGCGAGGTCGCCGAGGGCGTGAACCCCGTGGAACTGCCCACCACGCAGCGCGGCGCGAGTGAAGCCGCTGCCCTCCTGCTCGTGCGGTGCGACCAGACGCACATGCACACCGGCATCGGTGGCGCGTTCGAAGAGCGTCCGATGTGGCTGCGCCTGCTCAGGAACAATCTGCGTCCGCAGATCGATAGGCGGCGCTTCGCCATGCCGCTGCCATCGCAGCGCGTTGAGTAGCTCGTCGGCGCCGATGGCGAACGTGTAACCCACCATTCCGTGCTCGCCGGAGGGAACGCCGGTGCCGAGCGCGGCGAGGCTTGTCACCGTCGTCGCCGGAAATCCTGCAATGATCGGTTCGCGACCGGCTGCCAACGAGGACAGGAATGGCGCCTCGGCTTCGTGTGACCGCAGCTGCAGCCATCCCAGGCCGTCCACCAGGAGCAGGCAGACCCTGGACGCGGCGGGCAGCCCCAGAACGTTCATCATGCCCGGAACACCCAGCCCGGCCAGCAACGACGGCACAACGTCGGCGAGCGTGCCCGTCGGACGTCCGGACGCCTGAGAATTCATGATCCGCAACCTTCACCTGAAACGGATGGACGCCGGACTCGTCATGGCCGCTGCCTCACGGATTGTTGCGCATGGCGCCGAGGACACGTGCCTTCGGCTCTCACCCACCCAGCCAGCCCATCTCATCCGGCGAGGCCAACACCCGATGCAAGGCGGAGCCACTTGAGCCTCGTTTAGCCACCAACCGGCCGGAACGGGCCTCTCGCCGACACGCCCCACCGGTGCATACCAGGACAGAATGATCGCCCCGCTGTGACCACCGAGCAAGCCTTGCTTCGGGGCGGTGCGGCGGGGCGGACACCGTTGGAATGCGCGATGCATGGTCCGGTCTGGATATGGCCCGGTCTGCCGACCGACCTCGGGGGTCCGGGTCCGGACCCGGACCCGGACCCGGGGGTCTGTGCGCGGACGACGGATGGTGGTGCTGATCCGGTTCGTGTTCCTGCGGACGGTCCGGGCGGTGCGCGGGCCGTCTTGGGGTAGGGCCTTGACCCGAGGCGGCCGGTATGCAGACAGGTCGGCGGGCTCCGGGCGCCGTCCGTAGGTGATGGGCCCCTGGAAGGCGCCCGACGGCAGGGTGTGGCGTGCGGTCTACCGCTGGCGGAGGGAGTCGGTTCGCGTTTGGCTGTCGTGGCATGCCAGCGATCTTCGAAGGCGTGATCGCCGTGCCCATCGATCATGGTTCGGGTGAACTAGTTCATGCGGACTAGAAATCGCTGTGAATGCACGTCAGAGCACATATCGATCTTTACCTCTGGTGGTCCGGTGGGTGGTCGCCATTCTTAACTAATCAGCAGCGAATGCCGGTGCTGCACAGCGTCTCGCTGGGCATGCCCAGCGAGACCGTCAACGCGACCCATAAAAAAGATCTATCAATAAAGTTGGGAGGTGAGTGGCAAAAACAGGCCCAGAATCCGGTCTCCTCTACGACGGCAATTTTCAGCCCGTGGAGGAGACCGCCTCGTGCCCGACCCGGCCC